>JBJTYK010000182.1:0-3472 GCA_046082745.1 Actinomycetota bacterium
GCTCGCGAGCGAGCCGCGCGCCGACCGCGCCCGCCACCCGGTCATGCCGCCCGGCCGGGAGGACGTGATCGTCGCCGGGGCCGAGATCCTCGTCGAGACGATGGCCCGGTTCGGGTTCGAGCGGGCGCTCGTGTCCGAGCACGACATCCTCGACGGGCTCGCGGTCGCCTCCCTCCGCGGACGGTAGGCTTCCCGGCCGTATGGGTGGCAAGGGACGGCAGAGGCAGCTCGGGCGGGCCGCGCAGCGGCGCTTCGCCGAGCGCGCGGCGGAGCGCCAGCGACGCCGCCGCATCCTCATCGGGACCGGTGCGGCCGTGGGCGTCGCCGCGGTCGTCGCCCTCGGCTTCGTCGTCTTCGGCGGGGAGGGCGAGCCCGACCCGTACGCGCCGACGATCACGACCTTCAGTTCGACCCCGACGCCCGAGGCCTCGCCCGGCGAGCAGACCGGCACCGTCGATCCCTCGCCGCTGTCCGCCGAGACCGCCTGCGGCGACAACCCGCCGGCCGACGCGAGCGAGCCGAAGCCGCAGTTCGCCGCACCCGCGCAGGTCATCGAGCAGAACCAGAAGTACTTCGCCCGCTTCGAGACCTCGTGCGGGACGATCGTCGTGAAGCTCCTGCCGCAGCAGGCGCCCGAGACCGTGAACTCGTTCGTGTTCCTCGCGCAGCAGGGGTACTTCGACGGGCAGATCTTCCACCGCATCGACACGTCGATCGACGTCCTCCAGGGCGGCGACCCGACGGGGACCGGACAGGGCGGACCGGGCTACACGATCCCCGACGAGCTCACCGGCGACGAGGCGTACGGGCCGGGCGTGCTCGCGATGGCGAACGCGGGGCCGGAGACCGGCGGCAGTCAGTTCTTCTTCATCGGCGGCGAGGACGGGCACCTCCTCGACGACCAGGGCGCGTGGACGATCTTCGGCGAGGTCGTCGAGGGGCTCGACGTGATCGAGGCGATCCTCGCGCTCGACATCACCGACCCCGCCGCGGGTCTCGCGGGCCAGCGTCCGTTCCAGGCCGTCTACATCGACGCGCTCACGATCTCGAACGGCTGAGTTCCGGCGCATCGCGCCGCCCCACCCCGCGGAGGATCGCGTTCCCCTCCCGTGCAACTTGTCCCTGACGGCATCCGGCTGCGACGCTCTCGGTGCCGCCGGGGACGGGTCCCCGGCCTTGACGGGAGGTCGACATGCGGCAGCCGCTGCGCGCTTCGCTTCGTTCTGTCCGGATCCCGACGACGGTGCGCGCGCTCCTCGCCGCGGTCGCGCTCGTCGTCCCGCTCCTCGCCGCGCTCCCGGCGGCCGCGTCGGGGCCGCCCACCTGCGCGTACGACGGTGCCGGCACGGGCACCGTCACGGTGGACGGCACCGACTCCGCGAAATACGGCATCTTCCTCTGGCGCGACGGCGCCGGGAAGGTCACGGTCGGCTGGGCGGGCCCCTACTACCCGAACAACACCGGGGCCGGGGCGACGATCCTGTCGTGCACCGGCGGCGGGACGGACAACGTGGCCGCATCGGTCAGCGTGGCGACCGCGTCGACCGACTGGACCGATACCTTCGTGGAGAGTCCGGTCGGGACCTGGGCGGGGGCGACCGTCTCGGTCACCGATGCCGAGATCGGCGACGAGAACGACTACTTCACCCTCGTCGGCACCTCCGGGAACGACACGATCGAACTCGGGACCCTCGGCCTGACGCTCTCGCTCACCCGGGTCTCCTACCTGAACATCTACGGGCTCGAGGGCAACGACACCCTGAGCCTCGGGTCGGTGACGTCGACGCTCCGCCGCTACCTCGCGGGCGGTGACGGCGACGACAACCTCACGGGGACCTCGGAGGCCGACGAGTTCGACGGCGAGGCGGGCGCCGACACCGTGAACGCCGGCGGCGGCGACGACACCATCTACGGCCAGGACGGTACCGACGTCCTGAACGCCGGCGGCGGCGACGACTTCCTGGACGGCGGTGCGTGCGACGACATATTGAACGGCGGCGACGGCGTCGACGAGCTCTACGGCCAGGCCGGCGACGACACGATGAGCGGCGGTGACGGCGACGACGTCATGATCGGAGCGGCGGGCGGGGACTCCCTGTCCGGCGGCGGCGGCGCCGATTCGATCGTCGGAGGCCCGGCGAACGACACCGTCACCGGCGGCACGGGGAACGACGTCCTGTTCGGGAGCGACGGCGACGACTCGATCGACGGCGGCGACGGGACCGATGCCGCGAGCTACGGGGGGACGGGGTCCGGCGTGACCGTGGACCTCGGTGCCGGGGCCGCATCGGGCGGCGCGGGGAACGACTCGCTCGCGAACGTCGAGGACGTCTACGGCACCGGATTCGCCGACACGCTCGTCGGGACGTCGGGTCCGAACCTGCTGAGCGGCAACGACGGCGACGACGTCATCGAGGGCGGTCCCTACGGCGACACGCTGAGCGGCGGCAACGGGACGGACACCCTGAGCTACGAGCACTCGTCGGGCGGCGTGACGGCGGAGCTCGCGCTCATGCCGCCGGCCGCGGGCCTGTACGGGAGCGGCGGGGACGCGAACGGCGACGGCGTCTCGGGCTTCGAGAACCTCCGCGGCTCGGCGAACGCGGACACCCTCGTCGGCGACGCCAACGCGAACGTCATCATCGCCGGCGCCGGCGCCGACACGATCGCGGGGGGCGACGGGAACGACACCGCCTCGTACGCGACGACGTCGTGCGCGGTCACCGCGGATGCGGACGGGGCGACGGGCGATGACGGATGTGCCTCCGAGGGCGACACGATCGCCGCGGACGTCGAGAACCTCACGGGCGGGACCGGCAACGACACGCTCACCGGCACGGCCTCCGCGAACCTCCTCGTCGGCGGGAGCGGGAACGACCTCCTGTCCGGAGGGCTCGGCGACGACACGCTGAACGGCGGCGCCGACGACGATTCGCTCCTCGGCGAGGACGGCGCCGATACGCTGGACGGCGGGGTCGGCACCGACTCGGTGAACGGTGGTGCGGGGGCGGACACCCTCCTCGGCGGCGACGGCATCGACACGCTCATCGGCGCCGACGGCAACGACGCGCTCTTCGGCGACGCCGGCAACGACATCCTCCAGGGTGGTGCGGGTGTGGACACGCTCGACGGTGGCGCCGACAGCGACACCGCCGACTACGCCGACGCCGCGACGGCGATCAAGATCGACCTCGGCCGCGGGACGCTGAGCGGCGCCGCGGCGGGGGACACCTTCACGAGCATCGAGAACATCGTCGGCACCCCCTTCAAGGACACCCTGACGGGCGACGCCGGCGCGAACACGATCTCCGGCGGCGACGGCGGCGACTCGCTGAAGGGCGGTGCGGGCGACGACACGCTCGCCGGCGGGAACGGCACGGACGTCGCCGTCGGCGGCGCCGGGACCGACACCTGCACCGCGGAGCGCACGCGCACCTGCGAGCCCTGACGCCTCGGTGACGGCGGGGGCGGG
>JBJTYK010000183.1:0-5293 GCA_046082745.1 Actinomycetota bacterium
GAGCAGCCCGCGGAGCAGGCGCACGAGGTTCGGCAGGTGGCGGACGAGTTCGCGCACCATCCCGTTGTACCGCACGGCGGCTCTCGCCGCCCCCCGCCTAGACTCGGGCGCATGAGCGTCCCCCGGATCGGCGTCCAGCTCCCCGAGGTCGAGCGCGAGGTGCGCTGGCCCGAGTACGTCGCGATGGCGCGCGCGGCCGAAGAGGTCGGCTTCGACTCGATCTGGGTCGGCGACCACCTCCTGTACCGCGAGGGCGGCGGACGACCGGAGCGCGGCCCCTGGGAGGCGTGGACGCTCCTCGCCGGCCTCGCGGCCGCGACCTCGCGCGTCCACCTCGGCCCGCTCGTCGCGTGCGCCGGGTTCCACGCGCCGGCGATGCTCGCGAAGCTCGCCGCGACCGTCGACGAGGTGAGCGGCGGCCGGCTCGTCCTGGGGCTCGGCGCGGGGTGGAACCCGGGCGACTTCGAGGCGTTCGGCCTGCCGGCCGACGAACGCGTCGCGCGCTTCGAGGAGGCCTTCGACGTGATCCGCCGGCTCCTCGCCGGCGAGCGCGTCACGTCCGCGGGTCGCTTCACGCGGATCGCGGACTCCGTCCTCCTGCCGCGGCCCGCGCGCCGCGTGCCGCTCATGGTCGGCAGCAGCGGGCCGCGGATGCTCCGCGCGACGCTCCCCCACGTCGACGCGTGGAACGTCTGGTTCGACCTGTTCGGCAACACCCCGGAGGGCTTCGCCGCGGAGAACGCGAAGATCACCGCCGCGTGCGAGGAGGTCGGGCGCTCGCCGGCCGCGGTCGAGCGGAGCACGTGCGTCCTCGTCGAGGTCGATCCCGCGGCCGGAGAGCGCCCCCGCGTCGTCCCGCCGGTCACCGGCTCCCCCGAGGACGTCGCCGCGGCGCTCCGCGCGTTCGGCGAGGCGGGCGCCGACGAGGTCATCCTCGTCGTCGACCCGATCACCGAGGGCTCGATCCGCGCGCTCGGCGCGGCGCTCGGGGTGCTGCGCCGATGAGCGTCGCCGCGCCGAGCGCGCCGGCGACGCCGACGCTCGACGAGCGCGGTCTGTTCCGCCGCGGGATGCGGCAGATCGCGACGTACCTGCGGATGCACCCGCGCCCCTTCTGGCTCTCGGTCGCCGGCGCCTTCACGTTCGCGATCGGCTCGGTCGGCGTGACCGTGGCGCTCGGGCGCGCGACCGACCGCATCATCCGCCCCGCGCTCGCCGGCGGGGTCGACGCCGGCACCGTGTGGCGGGGCGTCGGGCTCCTGCTCGTCTTCGCGACCCTCCGGTCGGCCGGCATCGGCTTCCGCCGCTACTACAGCGGGGTCCTCGGCTCCGCGGTCGCCGCGACGCTGCGCGAGAAGGTCTCCGACCGCTACCGCGACCTCGCGCTCGCGTACCACCGCTCGACGCCGACCGGCGAGCTCCTCGCGCACATGGAGGCCGACGTCGAGGCCGCGGTCGACGTGATCCACCCCGTCCCGTTCGCGATCGGCATCACGTTCCTCGTCGTCTTCGCGATGGTCTCGCTCTTCGCGGCCGACCCGTACCTCGCGCTCATCGGGCTCTTCATGGTCCCGACGCTCGGCCTCATGAACCGCGCGTTCGCGCGCCGGATGGAAGGGCCCGCGCAGCGCTCCCAGGAACGCCTCGGGGAGGTCTCCTCGGTCGCCCACGAGTCGATCGACGGCGCGCTCGTCGTGAAGGCGCTCGGCCGCGAGCACCACGAGGTCGAGCGGCTCGGCGAGAAGGCGGAACGCCTGCGCGACGAGCGCGTCGCGGCGGGGACCGTCCGCGCCGACTTCGAACCGGCGCTCGAGACGCTCCCCGCCGCGACGATCGCGATCCTCATCGCCGTCGGCGCGTGGCGTGTGTCGGAGGGCTCGATCACGCTCGGCACGCTCGTCCAGGTCGTCACGCTCTTCAACATGCTCGCGTGGCCGATGCGCTTCGTCGGCTGGATCCTCTCGGAACTGCCCCGCGCGGTCGTCGGCTACGGCCGCATCACCGCCGTGCTCGACGAGCCGATCACGCTCGCGCCGCCGACCGAGGGCGCGCGCCTGCCGGTCGGCCCGCTCGGCGTCCGCGCGGAGGCCGTCTCGTACGCGATCGGCGGCACGCGGATCCTCGACGAGGCGACCTTCGAGGTCGCCCCCGGCGAGTCCGTCGCGCTCGTCGGGCCGACCGGCGTCGGGAAGTCGACGCTCGCGCAGCTCCTCGTGCGCCTGGACGACCCGACCGGCGGCGAGATCCTCCTCGGCGGCGTGAACCTCCGCCACGCCGACGTCGGCGACCTGCGCGCCGCGGCCGCGATCGTCTTCCAGGACTCGTTCCTGTTCGCGGCGAGCGTCACGGAGAACATCGCGCTCGGCGATGCGATGCCGCGCGAGGCGGTCGAACGCGCCGCGACGGTCGCGCAGGCCGACCGCTTCATCCGGAACCTCCCCCACGGCTACGACACCGTCGTCGGGGAACGCGGGCACACGCTCTCGGGCGGCGAGCGCCAGCGGGTCGCGCTCGCCCGCGCGCTCGTGCGCCGTCCGCGCCTGCTCATCCTCGACGACGCGACGAGCGCGGTCGACCCGACGATCGAGGCGGAGATCCTCGCGGGACTGCGCCGGGAGCTCGACACGACCCTCGTCGTCGTCGCGTACCGCCTCTCGACGATCCGCCTCGCCGACCGCGTGCTCTACCTCGAGAAGGGGCGGATCCGCGCCACCGGCCGCCACGACGACCTCATGGCCTCCGAGCCTGGCTACGCGGCGATGGTGCGCGCGTACGAGCGGGGTGAGCGATGAGCGTCCCGGTCGACGAGTTCGAGGACGGGACCCTCCCGGTCCCGCCGCATCTGCGCAGCGACCTCCGCGTCCTCTTCGCGGGCCTGCGCGAGAGCCCGGGGCTCGTGCGCGCGCTCCGCACGACGACGGTCATCTCGCTCACGGCGGCGACCGTCTACCTCGTCGTGCCGCTGCTCCTCCAGCAGGTCTTCGACCACGGGTTCGAGGGCGGCTTCCGCGCCGGGTTCGTCTTCGGCCGCGCCGGCATCGCGCTCGGCCTCGTCGGGCTCGCGTACCTCGCGGGCCGATGGGCGGCGCGCCGGCTCGTGCGCGCCTCGGAAACCGCCCTCGCGGAACTGCGCGTGCGCGGCTTCGAGCACATCCACCGCCTCTCGCTCGCGACGCAGTCGAACGAGCGGCGCGGGGTCTTCGTCGCGCGGGTGACCGCCGACGTCGACACGCTCTCGCGCTTCACCGAGTGGGCGGGGATCGCCTGGATCATCTCGTTCGTGATGATCGTGGGATCGGGAGCGCTCATGTTCCTGTTCTCGTGGCGGCTCGCGCTGCCGATCGTGCTCCTCCTCGGCCCGCTGCTCCTCGTCGTCGGCCGGCTCCAGACGCGGGTCTCGGCGGCCTACGACGAGCTCCGCGGCAAGGTCGGCGCGATGCTCGCGGAGGTCTCCGAGAGCGTCATGGGCGCGGCGGTCGTGCGCGCGTACGGCCTCGGCGACCGCATCGACGCCCGGGTGAAGCGCGCGATCCGCGCCCGCTTCGACGCGCAGGTGCTCACACACCTGCGCGTCTCGCTCCTGTGGCCAATGGGCACCCTCTTCTGGGGCATCTCGAACACGACGGTCATCGTCGTCGCTGCCCTCTACGGACCGCGGTGGGGGCTGTCGTTCGGCCGCGCGGCGGCGTTCCTGTTCCTCGCCGACCTGTTCGTCCAGTCGTTCACGGAGCTCCCGGAGATCTACGGCGAGACGCAGAGCGCGATCTCGGGGTGGCGCAAGATCCTCTCGCTCCTCGCGATCCCGGTCGAGATCGTCGAACCCGACCCCGGCGTCGAGCTCGTCGAGGGGACCCCCCTGCCGCTCCTCGCGTCGGGCGTGTCGTACCGCTACGGCGACGGCGCGCTCGTGCTCCGCGACGTCTCGATCGACGTCCCCGCCGGCCGCCACGTCGTGATCGTCGGCGAGACCGGCTCGGGGAAGACGACCTTCGTGAAGCTCCTCACCCGCCTCGCCGATCCGGTCGAGGGCCGCATCGACGTCGACGGCGTCGACCTCCGCGAGATCGCGCGCGCCTCGCGCCAGCAGCGGATCCGCATGGTCCCGCAGGACGGGTTCCTGTTCGACACCTCGATCCGCGAGAACGTCCGCGCGGGGCGCGAGGGCGCGAGCGACCGCGAGGTCGAGGCCTCCTTCGAGGAACTCGGCCTCGGCGCGTGGCTCGCGACGCTCCCCGACGGGCTCGAGACCCGGGTCGGCGAGCGTGGCGAGGCGCTGTCGGTCGGCGAGCGCCAGCTCGTCTCGCTCGCCCGCGCGCAGATCGGCAACCCCGGCATCCTCATCCTCGACGAGGCGACGAGCGCGGTGGACCCCGCGACGGAGCGGCGGATCTCCGAGGCGCTGCGGCGGCTGTCGGCGGGGCGCACGACCGTCACGATCGCGCACCGGCTCTCGACCGCGGAGACCGCCGACACGGTGTTCGTGTTCGACGCCGGGACGGTCGTCGAACGCGGGACCCACGCGGAGCTCGTCGCCGCCGGTGGCCGGTACGCGGGGCTCTACGCGAGCTGGCTCGGCAACGTCCGGACGGCCTGAGGGCTAGCGCGTCTCGCCGCGGAGCACGAAGCGCTGGACCTTGCCGGTCTCGGTGCGCGGCAGGGCGGCGATGAACTCGACCACCCGCGGGTACTTGTACGGCGCGATCGTCGCCTTCACGTGGTCCTGGAGTTCGCGCACCATCGCGTCGCCGCCGTCGAAGCCCGGCCGCAGGACGACGACGGCCTTGATGACCTGACCGCGATCCTCGTCGGGGACCCCGACCACCGCGCACTCGGCGACGGCCGCGTGCTCGAGGAGGGCGTCCTCGACCTCGGGACCCCCGACGTTGTAGCCGGAGGTCACGATCATGTCGTCGTTGCGCGCGCGGTACGTGAAGTAGCCGTCCTCGTCCATCTCGAACGTGTCGCCGGTGAGGTTCCAGCCGCCCTGGACGTAGTCGGTCTGACGCGGGTCTTCGAGGTAGCGGCAGCCGGTCGGGCCGCGCACCGCGAGGCGCCCGATCTCGCCGGGCCCGACCGGCCGCAGGTCGGCGTCGACGACCCGCGCCTCGTAGCCCGGCACCGCGAGTCCCGTCGCGCCCGGCCTCACCTGCTCGACCGGGGCCGAGATGAAGATGTGGAGCATCTCCGTCGAGCCGATCCCGTCCATGATCCGGATGCCGGTCTCGCGCTCCCACGCCTGGAACACCGGCAGCGGCAGCGATTCGCCCGCGCTCACGCACTTCTTCAGGCTCCG
>JBJTYK010000184.1:0-8895 GCA_046082745.1 Actinomycetota bacterium
CGCCATCGCCGCGATCGCTCGTACTCGATCGTCGTCGTCGCCGAGGGCGCGAAGCCCGTCCCGGGCTCCGTCGAGCTCCCCGAGCAACCGACCGACGAGCGCGGGTTCCCGCGCTACGGCGGCATCACGCACCTCCTCGCACCGCTCCTCGAACGCGCGACCGGCTACGAGACCCGCGTCACGGTGCTCGGCCACGTCCAGCGCGGCGGATCCCCGGTCGCCTCCGACCGCGTCCTCGCGACGCGGCTCGGCATCGCGGCGGCGGACCTCGTGGCGGCGGGCGGGTGGGGCCGCATGGTCGGTCTGCGCGGCGGCGACATCGCGGACACGACGCTCGAGGAGGGCTCGCGGCACCGGCCGGTCCCCGCCGAGCGGCTCGCGGTCGCGGCGGTCTTCTCCGTCTAGCCCGCACCTATACTCCGCCCATCGTGGGCTTCCGCATCGACCTCCGGTCCGACACGGTGACGACGCCGTCGCCCGACATGCGCCGCGCGATGGCCGACGCCGAGGTCGGGGACGACTGGTATGGGACCGACCCGACGGTGAACCGCCTCCAGGAGGCCGCGGCTGCCCGGCTCGGGAAGGAGGCCGCGCTCTTCGTCCCGACGGGCGTCATGGCGAACCAGATCGCGCTGCGGCTCCACCAGCGCGGCGGCGGGCACCTCGTCGTGACCGAGGCCCGCTCGCACGTCGCGACGACCGAGGTCATGACCTCCGCGGTCCTGTCCGGCATCGCGTACCGCGCGGTGCCGGGCGACCCGCGCGGGCGCATCACCGCGGAGCAGGTCGCCGAGGCGCTCGCGCCCGACACGCTCTACGACGTCGAGATCGTCGACCTCGTCTCGCTCGAGAACACCCACGGCGCGGCGGGCGGGACCGTCATGGACCCGGACGACTTCCGCGCGATCGGCGCGGTCGCGCGCGAGCGCGGCGTGGAGGTCCACCTCGACGGCGCGCGCCTGTTCAACGCCGCAGCGGCGGCGGGGCGGGACCCCCGCGCGTGGGCCGACGTCGCGACGACGGTGAGCTTCTGCCTGTCGAAGGGGCTCGGCGCGCCGATCGGGTCGATGCTCTGCGGTCCCGCCGACCTCGTCCGCGAGGCGCGGCGCCTGAAGATCCTCTTCGGTGGCGCCTGGCGGCAGGCGGGCATCCTCGCGGCCGCCGGCCTCCTCGCCCTCGAACGCGGACCGGACCGACTCCACGAGGACCACGCCCGCGCGCGTCGGCTCGCCGAGGGCATCGCCGAACGCACGCCCGGTGCGGTCGACCCCGCAACGGTCGAGACGAACATGGTCTTCGTCGACACGCGCGCCGCGCTCGGCCGCGCGCCCCTCGACGTCGCCGCGTGGCTCGCCGAGCGCGGCATCGGCGCGACGGTCCTCTCCGAACGGCTGCGGCTCGTCGCGCATCTCGACGTCGACGACGCCGATGTCGCGGCGGCGCTCGACGCGTGGAAGGAGCTCGCCGCCGCATGAGGGGCCTCGATCCGGCGATCGCGGCGCGCGTCCCCTCGGGACAGCGGCTCGTGACGACCTGGCCGGTCCTCCACCTCGGCCCGGTCCCGCGCTTCGACGAGGCGACGTGGACGTTCGAGGTGGGGGGCCTCGTGGAGCGGCCGTTCAGGCTCACGTACGCGGAGCTCCGCGCGCTCGGACCGGTCGACGTCACCGCGGACATGCACTGCGTGACCGGATGGACGACGCTCGACAACGTCTGGACCGGGGTGCCCTTCCGCGCCCTCGCGGAGCGCGCGGGGGTGCTCCCGAACGCGCGCTGGGTCATCGCGCACTGCGAGGGCGGCTACACCTCGAACCTCTCGCTCTCGGCGATGTCGGAGCCCGACGTCCTCGTCGCGTGGGGTCACGGCGGCATCGACCTCACGCCCGACCACGGCTTCCCGCTGCGCCTCGTCGTGCCGAAGCGCTACGGCTGGAAGTCCGCGAAGTGGCTCCGCGCCCTCGAGTTCGCCGAGCACAACGTCCGCGGCTTCTGGGAGGTCCGCGGCTACCACGTCCACGCCGACCCGTTCCGCGAGGAGCGCTACGCGCACCAGGAGGGTCCCGGCGCCGAACTCGAGCCGTAGCCCGACCTATACTCGGTTGCGGGGGAGCTCGGGGAACCGGGCTGAGAGGCCGGCTGCACCGCCGGCGACCCAGGGAACCTGATCCGGGTAATGCCGGCGGAGGGACACGGATGCTCGACGCGTCGCGGCTCGCGGTCTACGTGGTGACGACGTCCTCGCATGGGCGTTCGCACCTCGACCTCGCCCGCGCAGCGCTCGCCGGCGGCGCGACGGCGATCCAGGTCCGCGCTCCGGGCCTCGGGGACGACGAGTCGGCGACGCTCGCCCGCGACGTGGCCGACGCGTGCCGCGCCTCGGACGCGCTCTCGATCGTGAACGACGGCGCCTCGTCCGCGAGGAAGGCGGGCGCGGACGTCGCGCACGTCGGCAAGGACGCCAACGCACGCGCCGTCCGCGCCCTCCTCGGCGACGGCCGTGTCCTCGGCGTTTCGGTCGAGACCCCGGAGCAGGCGCGCCTCGCGGCCGCGGCGGGCGCCGACTACCTCGGCGTGACGGTGTGGGCGACGTCGACGAAGCCGGAGGCGCGGCCGGTCGGCCTCGAGGGGCTCGCGGCCGTCGCGGCGGCGACGGCCCTGCCGGTCGTCGGGATCGGCGGCATCGACGCCGCGAACGCCGGGCTCGTCCTCGCGGCGGGCGCGGCGGGGGTCGCGGTCGTCTCGGCCGTCGCCGCCGCCCCGGACCCGGTCGCGGCGACCCGGGAGCTCGTCGCGGCCGTTCGGTCGGGGGTGCGCGCGTGAGCGAGCAGCGCACCGGCAAGGCGACCGCGGAGCTGTTCGAGCAGGTGATCCTCCGCCGACTCGGCGCCCGCGATCCCGACGTGCTCGTCGGGCCCCGGCACGGGGTCGACGTCGGCGTCGTGCGCGTCGCCGACGGCGTCGCGATGGCGCTCACCGCGGACCCGGTGTTCATCGTCCCCGCGTACGGCTGGGAGCGCGCGGCGTGGTTCGCGGTCCACATCCTCGCGTCGGACGCCGCGACGAGCGGGCTGCCGCTGCGGTGGATGGCGGTCGACCTGAACCTGCCGCCGGAGATCTCCGACGCGGACCTCACCGCCCTCTGGGACGCGTTCCACCGCGCCTGCGAGGACCTCGGCATCGCGGTCGTGACCGGCCACACCGCGCGCTACGACGGGTGCGCGTGGCCGATGGTCGGTGGCGCGGTCTGCATGGCGTCCGGACCCGAGGACCGCTACGTGACGCCGACGATGGCCCGACCGGGCGACGTCGTCGTCGTGACGAAGGGCGCGGCGATCGAGGCGACGGCGCTGTTCGCCGCGACCTTCCCCGAGCGGCTCGCCGCGGGGATCGGCGCCGACCTCGTCCGCGAGGCCGACGCCCTGTTCGGGTCGATGACCGTCGTGCCGGAGGCGACCGTCGCGCGGACCTTCGGGCTGCGCGACCGCGGCGTGACCTCGATGCACGACGCGACGGAGGGGGGCGTGCTCGGCGGCCTCACCGAGGTCGCGTCGGCGTCGGGCGTGGGCCTGCGGATCGATCTCGAGGCGATCCCGGTGCTCCCCGCGGTCCGGGCGACCTGCGAGCACGTCGGCATCGACCCGTACGTCTCGATCTCCGAGGGGACCCTCATCGCGACGGTCGTCGCGGAGCGGGCCGACGCCTTCCTCGCGGCGCTCGGCGACGCGGGGATCCCGGCGGCCGCCGTCGGCGAGGTCCGGCCGGTCGACGAGGGGCAGGTCCTCGTCACGCCGGCGGGGGAGCGGCCGCTCGAGCACCCGGGGCTCGACCCCTTCTGGGCAGCCTTCGGACGCTGGGCGGCCGAGGCCGCGGGCATCGCCGGGTCCTCCTAGGCCGGTAGGCTCCCGGCCGTGATCGACGTCCTCTGCGTCGGCGACCTCCTCCTCGACGTCCGGGTCGGGGCGGCCGCGATCCTGCCCGACGGCGACGTGCCCGGCCACATCCGCATCCGACCGTCGGGCGCGTCGGCGAACGCCGCCGCCTGGGCCGCGTGGTCGGGGGCGCGCGCCGCGGTCATCGCGCGCATCTGCGACGACCTCGCCGGCAACCTCCTGTCCGGCGCGCTCGAGGCCGCGGGGGTGCTCGCGCTCCTCGCGGTCGACCGTGCGGCCGAGACCGGCGCGACGCTCGTCGTCACCGAGGACGGCGAGCGATCGATCGTCGCCGACCGCGGCGCGTGCGGGCGCCTCGACCCCGACGACCTCCCCGAGCGCCTCACGGCGCACTCGGTCCTCGTCTCCGGCCACCTCGTCGGTGACCCTCTGACCCGGCCGGCGGCCCGCGCGGCGATCGAGCGCGCGCACGCGACGCACGTGGCCGTCGACGCCGCGTCGTGGGTCCAGATCGAGGAGGTCGGCCGCGAGGCGTTCCTCGAGGCGACACGCGGGGCGACGATGCTCTTCGCGAACGAACAGGAGGCCGAGCTCCTCGCCGGGACGTCGGCGGACGACGCCGCGGAGGCGCTCTCCGACGCGTTCCGGGTCGTCGCGGTGAAGCTCGGGGAACGCGGCGCGGTGCTCTGCTGGGAGGGGCTCGTGATCCGCTACGAGGCGGAGGAGGTCACGCCGGTCGACCCGACGGGCGCCGGCGACGCCTTCGACGGCGCGTTCCTCGCGGCGCTCGCCGCGGGCCGCTCGCCGGCCGACGCGCTCCACGCCGCGTGCGCGGCGGGCGCATGGGTCGTCGGGAGCACCGAGGCCTGGCCGGAGCGCCCCGCGGGCGCGGGCGGTCTCACCGGAGCCACGTCTTCACGATCGCCTTCGTGAAGTTCCACCCGTAGCGCAGCGACTTCGGCTTCTTCGTCACCCCGCCCCGTCGCGTGAGGAAGGTGACCGGCACCTCGACGACCCGGGCGCGCCGACGCAGCGCCTCGATCGTCACCTCGGAGGTCCAGAACTGGTCCTGCTCGAGGACGAGCGCGCGGAGCGTCTCGGCCGAGGTCGCGCGGTAGCCGCTCGAGATGTCGGTCACCCGCTGGCCCGTGAGGATCGTCACGAGCCGCGAGAAGAAGTGGACGCCGACGTGGCGGATCAGGCTCTCGCGCTCGAACGCCCCGAGCATCCGGGAGCCGTTCACGTGGTCGGCCCGCCCCTCGATGATCGGCCGCACGAGCGTCGGCAGCTCCTCGGGCTGGTGCTGGCCGTCCGCGTCGATCGACACGACGATGTCGGCGCCGAGCTCGAGCGCGAGGTCGTAGCCGACCCGCAGCGCGAGGCCGCCGCCCCGGCGGATCGGCAGGCGCACCGCGAGCGCCCCCGCCGCGCGCGCGGCCTCGGCGGTGCCGTCGTCGGAGTGGTCGTCGACGACGATCGGCACGACCGCGAACCCGTCGACCTCGCGCGGCATCGCGGCGACGACGGCGCCGACGTTTCCCGCCTCGTTGTAGGCGGGGGACACGACGACGATGCGCTTGCCCGCGGGGAGGTCGCGCACAACGGACCGGTCGAAGGCCTGTCGCGCGAGCGACTCGACGAGGATCCGGATGCTGCGCTCGTTCACGTCGACGAGCGACTGGAGGCGGAACACGAGGAGGAAGAGCACGACGACCGCGACGATGAGCGTGGCCGTGAGCCGAAGGCCCGTGCCGGGGCGGAAGTTCAGCGTGTCGAACACCGGGTCGAAGAGCGAGGGCCGCAGCCCGAGCAGCAGGAGGCCCGCCGCGATCGCCGTCGTCGTGATGAGGTTCAGGCGGCTGATGCGCGACCGGCGGTACCGCCGCGCCGCGGCCGCGACGAGGAGGACGGCGAGGACGATGCCGGCCGCGCGGAGCGGCGTCACCGGGGGCGCCAGCGGGTCGAGGGCATGATGTGGTCCTCCAGGACCCGGTCGCGGAACCGCGCGATCTCCGCGAACATCGACCCGACGAGCGTGTCGGACAGGAGCGTCGGCTCGAGCCCGAGGTCGAGCAGCCGCGTGTGCGTCGCGTTGTAGTAGTGCTCCTCCTTCTCGACGCGCGGGTTCTCGACGTGGTCGATCCGGACCTCGAGGCCGGCCTCCGATCCCGCCCGTCGCACGATCTCCGCGAGTTCGAGGACCGAGAACTGCTCGGTGAACTGGTTGAAGACCCGGAACTCGCCGGCGGCCGCCGGATGCTCGACGGCGAGCTCGACGCAGCGCAGGGTGTCGACGATGTTCAGGTAGCCGCGGGTCTGGCCGCCCGTGCCGTAGACCGTGAGCGGGTGGCCGATCACCGCCTGGAGGCAGAAGCGGTTCAGGGCGGTGCCCCACGTCTCGTCGTACTCGAAGCGGGTGCGCAGCCGCTCGTCGAGCGCGGTCTCGTCGGTGCGGATGCCGTAGACGACCCCCTGGTTGAGGTCGGTCGCCCGCAGGCCCCAGACGCGGCACGCGAAGTGGATGTTGTGGGAGTCGTGCACCTTCGAGAGGTGGTAGAGCGAGCCGGGGAGCTTCGGGAACGGGAGCACGTCGGAGCGGCCCTTGTGGTGGACCTCGAGGTAGCCCTCCTCGATGTCGATGTTCGGCTGGCCGTACTCGCCCATCGTCCCGAGCTTCACGAGGTGCGCGTCGGGGGCGAGCTCGAGCATCGCGAACAGGACGTTGAGGTTGTTCACGACGTTGTTCGTCTGCGTGAAGACGGCTTCCTCGCGACCGCGCATCGAGTACGGGGCGCTCGGGATCTGCCCGTAGTGGACGATCGCCTCGGGGCGGAGCTCCCGGAACGCCCGCTCGACGATCGACCAGTCGGTGAGGTCACCCTCGAGCACCGCGATCTCGCGGCCCGTGACGTCCTTCCACGCGGCGGCGCGCGCGGCGAGCGAGTCCCCGATCGGGGTGAGCGATCCGACGCCCATCTCGCGCTGGAGCCGGCGCTTCAGCAGCGAGTCGACGGCGAGGACCTCGTGGCCGCGCGCGGAGAACCGCATCGCGGTCGGCCAGCCGAGGTAGCCGTCGGCACCGAGGACGAGGACGCGCATCCGCCCGCCTACGCCTCGGCGAGCGCCGCGAGGATCCGGTCGACCTCGTCGGCGGTGTTGTAGTGGCAGAAGCCGATCCGCACCGCGCCGCCCGAGCCCTCGAGGCCGAGGCGATCCATGAGTTCGAGCGCGTAGTAGTTGCCGTCCCAGACGGCGATGCCGTTCGCGGCGAGGCGCTTGGCGGTGTCGGCCGGGTGCTCGTCGCCGACGCGGATCGCGAACGTCGGGGTCCGCTCGGCGACCCGGCCGGGATCGGCGATACCCCACAGGCGCACGCGCGGGTCCGCGGCGACCCCGCGGAGGAAGCGCTCGGACAGCGTCGCCTCGTGGCCGGCGATCGCCTCCATCGCGGCGCGCAGGCTCTCGCGCGGGCCGCCCGCGGCCGTCGCGAGCGCTTCGAGGTAGCCGATCGCCGCGACGAGTCCCGCGAATGCCTCGTGGCTCTGCGTCCCGGTCTCCCAGCGACCGGGGAGCTCCTCCGTCGCGGGCCGGACCTTGTACGCGGGCCAGGCCGCGAGGTGCTCGCGTCGCGCGTAGAGCATGCCGAGGTGGGGGCCGAAGAACTTGTACGGCGAGCACACGAGGAGGTCGGCGCCGAGCGCCCCGACGTCGATCGGTCCGTGGGGGGTCGCGTGGACCGCGTCCATCGCGACGAGCGCGCCGACGGCGTGGGCGCGCCGCGCGAGCTCGGCGGCGGGCGTCCGCGACCCGACCGCGTTCGAGGCGAGCGTGAAGGCGACGATCCGGGTGCGGGGGGACAGGGCCGCGTCGAACGAGGCGAGGTCGAGCGTCGCGTCCTCCTCGCGGACGTCGACCCAGCGCACCGTCGCGCCGGCGTCCTCCGCCATCCGGACCCAGGGCCGGACGTTCGCGTCGTGGTCGAGACGCGTGACGACGACCTCGTCGCCGGGGCGAAGCGTCCGGCCGATCGCGCGGGAGACGGCGAACAGGAGCGAGGTCGCGTTCTGGCCGAACACGATCTCGTCCGGGGCCGCGCCGAGGAGGTCGGCTCCGGCGCGGTGCGCCGCGTCGATCACGGCGTCGGTCTCGTGGCTCGTCGCGAACGCGCCATGGGTGTTCGCGTTGCTGCGCTCGAGGTAGCCCACCATCGCGTCGATGACCTCGCGCGGGACCTGCGTGCCACCGGGGCCGTCGGCGAACACGAGCGGGCGGCCGTCCTGCTCGCGCGCGAGCGCGGGGAAGCGTGCGCGGATCGCGGCGGGATCGAGGTCGGGCACGCGCATAGCCTAGCGGCGGTCCCAGTCGGCCGGGAGCTCGGGGAGCGCCCACGCGGGGTCCGGCCGCCACGCCCAGCGGTCGACATCGAAGGGCGGGCGACGCGCCGACACGGCGTCGGCGAGGTCGCGGGCCTCCGCGCGGATCCGCTCCGCGGTCGCGGGGTCGACGAGCCCCGCGGCCACGGCCTCCGCGAGCTCGTCCTCGTCCTTCCAGGTCCACGACGAGCCGTCCGGCGTGCCGACGAGGTCGAGGAACAGGTCCGTCGTGTCGAACCCGGTCGCCGTGCGCCGCATCGGCAGCTGGAGGTTCACGTACCAGCAGCGGGGGACCCAGCCGGCGTCCCAGATCGCGAGGACGGCGTGCGGCCGCGAGGTCGACGCGAACGACAGCACGGAACGTCGGCGCGGCGGCGATGGCGCGAGCGCCCACGCGCCGCCCGGCAGGCGCGCGACCGCGCCGTCCGGCGCGAGCGCGCGCATCGCGCGCGTGCCCTCGGGGATGAAGAAGGACAGGTCGTCCCCCGCGTCGGCGACGACGAGGGCGGGACGCGCCTCCCAGATCCGATCGCCGTGGAACTCGCGCAGGACGACCGCGTCGCCGGGTGTCCGGCGTCCGCTCACGTCGCGGAGCGCGCCGCGAAGGCGTCGCGCGTTTCGAATAACACCAC
>JBJTYK010000185.1:0-10420 GCA_046082745.1 Actinomycetota bacterium
TCCGTGCTGGGGGAGATGGTCGGGTTTTCTTTTTTTTCCCCCCCCCGCCCCCACCGCCGCGCGGGCTCGTCGTCGGGGTGGACGCCTCGCCCGGGATGCTCGTCGAGGCCCGGCGCGCGCGGCCGGACCTGCCCCTCGCGGCCGCCCGCGCGATCGACCTCCCGTTCCGCGACGGCTCCTTCGACCTCGTCGTCGCCGCGTGCGTCATCGCGCACTTCACGAAGGTCGACACCGCGCTCTTCGACCTGCGTCGCGTGCTCCGCCCCGGCGGGCGCATCGCGGTGAGCGCGTGGGCCGGCTCGCTCGACGAGCTCCAGACGACGTGGCGCGGGCTCGTCGCCGAGGTCGTCCCGATGGATCTCCTCGACGGCGCGATCGCGACGGCGCTCCCGTGGCACGATCGGTTCCGCCGACGCGGCGCGCTCGAGGAGGCGCTGATCGACGAGGGGTTCCGCCACGTGCGGGTCGAGGAGCGCGAGTACCGCTTCCGCTACGGGATCGACGAGTACGTCGACGGCCTCGCCGCGCTCGCGACCGGTCGCTTCGTGCGGAGCATGCTCGGCGAGGAGCGCTGGGGCGCGTTCCTCGAGCGGGTCCGGGCGACGTTCCGCGAGCGCTTCGCCGACCCCCTGAACGACTTCCGGAAGGTCCTGCTCGGCGTCGGGACGAAGACCTAGTCGAGCTCGCCGGTCTCCGCGAGCCGCAGGACGCGGAAGCTCTCCCCGTGCTCGACGCCGATCCGCGCGCCGGCCTCCGCCGCCTCGACCGGCAGCCACTCCTCGAAGAAGCGGATGCCGTCGCCGCCGACCTGGCTCTCGTGGAGCGCGAGCGCCGCGAGCTTCGTCGCGATGAGGCCGCTCACGTCCTCGGTGTGGTTCGGCTGGCCCGTCCACGCGAGCCAGACCTGCGGGACGTCCCACGGTTCGAGTCCGGCGAGCTCCTCCTGGAAGAAGAGCGCGCTCCCGGCCGCCGGGAACACCGCGTCGAGCGTCGTCTCGCCGGCCTTCCGGTGGTCGCGGTGGTTGAAGTAGCGGTCCTCGAAGAACCACGCGGTCGGGTCCGGGGTGACGACGACCGCCGGGCGGACGCGGCGCACCTCGGCGGCGATCCGTGCGCGGACCGCCGGGACGTTCTCGAGCTCGCCGTCGTGGGTGTCGAGGACCGTCGCGCGCGCGAGGCCGAGGAACGCGGCCGCGGCGGTCGTCTCGGCGGCGCGGGTCGCGGCGAGGGCCGGGCGGTCCGTCGCCGGATCCTGCGCGCCGCGATCGCCGTTCGTGAGGATGAGGAGGTGGACCGCGCGGCCCGAGGCCGCGAACTTCGCGAGGGTCGCGCCGCTCGAGATCTCCGCGTCGTCGGGGTGCGCGAAGACCGCGAGGACCGGACCGTCGGGGACGCGGAGGTCGCTCACCGGCGTCGCGCGCCGGCCTGCCCGAGGATGTAGCGCACGAGCGTGCGGATCGGGGAGCCGGTCGCCCCCTTCGGCGAGAGGTCGTCCTCCTCGCCGTACGCGGTCCCCGCGATGTCGAGGTGCGCCCACGGCGTGTCGCCGACGAACTCCGCGAGGAACCACGCGGCGACGATCGAGCCCGCGGTGCGGGCCTTCTTCCCGGTGTTGCGGATGTCGGCGATGTGCGAGTCGATGTAGGGCCGGTACCCCTTCCACAGCGGCAGTTCCCAGCCCGGCTCACCGACGGCCTCGCCCGCGGCGAGCACGTCGTCGATGAGGCGACGGTCGTTGCCCATGACGCCCCACACCTGGTCGCCGAGCGCGATCGACATCGCGCCGGTGAGCGTCGCGGTGTCGATGATGCAGCGCGGTTCCTGCTCGGCGAGGAACGCGAGCGCGTCGGCGAGGACGAGTCGGCCCTCGGCGTCGGTGTTCAGGACCTCGGAGGTCGTGCCGCCGCGGTGCGTGAGGACGTCGCCCGGGTGGATCGCGCTGCCGCCGGACATGTTCTCCGCGCACGGGATCGCGGCGATGACGTTCACCTTCGGACGCAGCTCCGCGAGGACCTTCATCGTCGCGAGGATCGAGGCGGCGCCCGCCATGTCGTCCTTCATCGTCTCCATGCTCGTCGCGTCCTTGATCGACAGGCCGCCGGAGTCGAAGGCGATGCCCTTGCCGGAGAGCGCGATCGGTCGGCCCGGACCGCCGCCGTCGTAGCGGAGCTCGATCATCCGCGGCGGGTTGTCGCTCCCCCGACCCACGCCGAGGATGCCGCCGAAGCCGCCGGCCTCGAGCTGCCGCTCGGTCCAGACCTTGCACGTGAGTCCCGCCGCGCGCGCCATCTGCTGCGCCGCGCGCGCGACGCCCGCGGGCGGGAGATCGAGGGCCGGGGTGTTCACGAGGTCGCGCGCCCAGTTCTGGGCCTCGGCGATGACCGAGCCGCGGCGGATCGCCGCGGCGGCCGCGCGCCCGTCGGTCCGGGCGGGACCGAGGAGCGTCACCGTCGGACCGGCGCCGCGCGCGCGCTTCGCGCGGGCGTCGCCCTCCGGGCGCGACTTGTAGCGGTCGAACCGGTACGCGCCGAGGACGAACCCCTCGACGACCGCCTGGACGGCGTCGTCGCCCGCCCGCGCGGCGACCTGCGGGAGCGTCGTCGCGACGGAGCGCGCCTCGCCGAGACGCTTCGCCGCCCTGCCGGCCGCGCGGCGGACCTCGGTCGTCCCCGCATCCGCGCGCGGGCCGACGCCGACGAGGAGCACCGCGCGCGCGGCGAGCCCCGCAACCCCCGCGTTCGGGACGAGGAGCGTGTCGCCGACCCGTCCCCGCACCTGCGCCGCGCGCGCGAAGGCGACGAGGTCGACGCCGCGGACGTCCTTCACCCCGGGACCGGCCTCGGGGCCCTCGTAGAGGGGCAGCACGAGGAGGTCGACCTCCCGTCCGGTCGCGCTTCCGGTCGCGTGGGCGAACTCCATGGGCGGTGCACCTCCGTCGTCGGGACACCGAGTCTAGCGAGGGGCGGTTCCCGTCGCGGGTACGCTGCCGTCGTGGACGTCCGCGACCTCCGCGACCTCGTCGCCTTCTCCCCCGAGGGCCCGGTCCACCGCGCCGTCGCCGAGTCCGCGAACCTCTGGGCGGAACTCGTGTGCGTCGAGGGCGCGCAGCAGATCGGGCCGATCGGCGACCGCGACTCCGACGCGCTCTGCACCGTCGTCGCCGGGCGCATCGTCGTCCAGGTCGGTCGCGACCGCAGCCGCCTCGGGCAGTGGGAGGCGGTCGTCGTCCCCGCGGGTTCGACGCTCACGATCACGAACGCCGGGGAGGAGCCGTCGGTCGTCCTCCTCGTCGCCGCGCCGCCGCCGACGCGCCGCGCGGTCGACGGCTAGCGGCGCGGCAACGCGAGCGAGAGGACGAACGCGAGCGCGAAGCTCGGCAGGCTCGCGCCGAGCGCCGAGCCGAAGAGCGGGAACGGGAGCCCGAGCGAGGTCGCGATCGCCTCGACGCCCGCGACCCATCCCGTCGGTCCGGTGGGGACGCTCCAGTGGTACAGGACGAACCCCGCGACGATCGGGACGAGGGCGAGCGGGCGGAAGGCCGGTCCGCCGAAGAGCGCCGCCTCGCCGTACGACCCCCGCGCGCGCACGGCCCAGTCGGCCGCGAACGCGCCGAAGAGCGGCACGAAGACCGAGCCGATGAGCAGGAGGAACACCTCGTAGCGCTCGACGGAGAACGTCGACGCGAGGAGGAACGCGAGGACGCCGAACGCGACGGTGAGCGCGCGACGCGGCGTCCGCGGCGCGAGGTTCTGCACCGACACGACCGACGAGTAGAGGTTCGCGAAGGCGTTGTCGGTCTCGCCGACGAGGATCGCGAGCAGGAGGAGCGGACCGCCCGCGACCGCGAGGAGCGCGCCCCCGACGCCAGCGACGTCCGGGACGGCGCCCGCCGTCAGCACGAGGAGCGCGCCGAGCACGTAGAACCACGCGGTGCCGATCGTCGAGCCGGCGAAGGTCCCCGCGGCGGCGCGGGCGTCCGGCCGCGCGAAGCGCGTGTAGTCGGCGACGAGCGGCAGCCAGGACACCGGCATTACGATGACGAGGTCGACCGCGAGCCAGAACGGGAGCCCGCCGGTCCCGGGCGCCGACCACGCGGCGGCGATGCCGCCGCCGGCGACCACGCGCCTCTTGATGAACGCCGTCGCGAGGACGAGCACCGGGACGCCGAACCGCTCGAGCCACCGGCGCACGACGAGGACCGGGCCGCCGACCGCGAACCCGGTGCAGACGATCGCGACAACGGCGAGCCAGCCGTGGAACGCGTCGACGCCGAGGAACTCGCGGGACGCCACGTTCGCCACGCCCGCCATCGCCCAGAACTCGACGGCCGTCCAGCCGACGAGCTGGAGGAGGTTCAGCGCGGACGGGACCCAGGAGCCGCGCGCGCCGAGGGCGGCGCGGAAGAGCATCATGCCGGGGACCCCCTCGCGCTGCCCGGCGCGCGCGGCGAGCGCGAGCGGGAGGCTCCCGAGCACCGCGCCGAGCCCGATCGCGAGGAGGGCGCGCGGGAGCGCGAGCGCCGGGACGAGGAGCGCGCCGGTGACGAGGACGAGGAGGCCGACGGAGAGGTCGCCCCAGAGGACCGCGAGGTCGCGCCCGGTGAGTTCCCGCGCCTGCGGCGGCACCGGACGGATGCCGTGGCTCGGCTCGCCGCGCTCGAGGACCTCCCGCGCGCGGTCGAGGATGCCGCTCATCGCCGATCCTCCGACGGCCCGCCGCCGGGAATCGCCGCGCGCACTAGCATCGGGTCATGGGCCACACGCGCGCGCAGGCGCTCGCGGCGATCGAGGAGGGGCACCGCGAGGTCGCCGAGCTCCTCGCCTCGATCGGCGACGAGGACCTCGCCCGTCCGGGGACGATCGGCGACGGCGACTGGTCCGCGAAGGACCTCGCGGTGCACCTCGCGGAGTGGGAGTCGCACGCGGTCCGCGCGATCGAGGCGTGGCGACGCGGCGAGCGGCCCGACGTGCTCGACCTCACGGGCGACGCGATCGAGACGGCGAACGCGGAGGCGGTCGCGGCGCACCGGCCGCATCCCCCGCGGGCGGCGCGGCGGCGCTTCGAGAGCGCGTACGGCGACCTCGTGGCCGCGATCGACGCCGTCACGAACGACGAATGGGACGCGCCGCTCGCGTTCCCGACCCCGCGGCCGATGACGCTCGGCGACCTCGTCGGCGGGGTGCTCGCCGGTCCGGCCGGGGAGTTCGACCACGCGGCCGATCACCTCGATGACCTCCGGGCCTACGCCGGTTCGCTGCGCACGAAGGCCTGAAGCCCCCGCATCGCGCCGCCCATGAGGTAGCGCATGAACGGGCGGTAGACGAGGAGCGCGAGCTCGCCGAGGATCGGCACCGGGAGCGTGATGTCCTCGCTCCACCGGAACTCCGTGCCCCCCGGGACGGCGCGCAGCGCCCACTCCCCGACCCCGCCGATGAAGCTCCGGTGCGCCATGACGAGGCGCGTCGGGGGCTCCCAGCCGACGACCTCGAGCTTCTCGGTGAACAGCGGCACGTTCAGGACGCGCGTCTTCACCGCGAGGACGACGCCGATCCCCTCGCGGTTCGGCGACACGACGCGGACGGAGTCGGCGTCCTTCATCCAGAGCGCCTGGTCCTCCCAGCGCATGAGGACCGCCCACGCCCGCTCGACGGGCACCTCGAGGAGGATGTCGCGCTCGACCCGCATGGGGGCATCCTCCCACACGCGGTGCCGACGCCGGTCGGCGAGGGCTTGCCGCGCCGCGGCTTCCGCGGGAAGGTGGGGACGTGGACGACCGGGGGGCGCTCGTGGCGCCGGTCCTCGTCACGCCGCGCGGCGACCGCGCGGCGCGCGGGGCGGCGATGGACGACCCCCTCGTGCTCTCGCCGGGCGCGGTCGCGTGGGAGGCGGGCCGCATCACCTTCGTCGGCCCGCCGGCCGACCTGCCCGCCGGGACCCGCGCCGACACCCTCGCCGGCGCGACGATCGCGCCGGGGTTCGTCGACGCCCACACCCACCTCCCGTTCGTCGGCTGGCGCGCCGACGAGTTCGAGGCGCGGCTCGCGGGCGCGACGTACCGCGACCAGGCGGGCGCCGGCGGCGGCATCCCGCGGAGCGCGCGCCTGCTCGCCGCCGCGGGCGACGAGGAGGTCCTCGCGTTCTCCGCGCCGCTCGTCGCGGAGATGGCCTCGCTCGGCACGACGACCCTCGAGCTGAAGACCGGCTACGGCCTGTCCGTCGCGGCGGAGCTGCGCCAGGCGCGGCTCGCGCGGGCGCTCGCCGCGCGCGCGCCGCAGCGCTGCGTCGTGACGCTCCTCGCGTGTCACGCGGTCCCCGAGGGGCGGTCGCGCGGGTCATGGGTCGCCGAGGTCTGCGAGGACCTCATCCCCGCGGCGGCCGAGGAGCGGCTCGTCGACGCGGTCGACGTCTACGTCGAGGACATCGCGTTCACGATCGGCGACCTCGAGCGCGTGGCCGCGGCCGCGGCGGCGGCGGGGCTGCCGCTCCGCTGCCACGCCGACCAGCTCGGTCCCTCCGGCGCCGCCGCCGCGGCCGCCCACCTCGGCGCGCGGAGCGCCGACCACCTGAATCACTTCGACCCCGGCGGCATCGCGGCGCTCGCCGCGGGCGCGACGATCGGCGTCCTCCTGCCGAACTCGACGCTCTTCCTGCGCGCCGAGCCCGCGCCGGCGCGCGCCCTCGTCGACGCCGGCGCCGCGGTCGCGCTCGCGACCGACTGCAACCCGGGGACCTCCCCGGTCACCTCGATGCCCGAGGCCATCGCCGCGGCCTGCTCGCTCTACCGGCTCACGCCGAACGAGGCGCTCGCCGCGGCGACGCTGAACGCCGCCGACGTCCTCGGGCTCGCCGCCGAGACCGGGTCGCTCGAGGTCGGCAAGCGCGCCGACGTCGTCGTCCTCGAGGGCGAGGGGTTCCGCCAGGTCCCGTACCGACCGGGGCACGCGCCGACGCTGCGCACGATCGTCGGCGGCCTCGAGGTCGCGCGCCGCTAGTCGAGCGGACCGACCGCCGCCTCAGCGGCGGCGACGAGCGCGCCGGAGCCCACGAGCGCGACGACGGCGTCGATGTCGGGGCGGAGCTCGCGATCCTCGGCGAGCGTCGCGACCTCGCGGCGGATCGCCGCTCGCGCCGCGCCCGTCCCCGCCCCGGGCTCGAGCGGCGCGCGGAGGTCGAGCGCCTGCGCCGCGGCGAGGCCCTCGAGGGCGACGACGAGTTCGGCGTTGGCGACGATCTCGCGGAGCGTGCGGGCCGACGTCATCCCCATGCTCACGTGGTCCTCCTGCCCGGCGCTCGACGGGATCGAGTCGACCGAGGCCGGGTGCGCGAGCACCTTGCACTCCGACACGAGCGACGCCGCGGTGTACTGCGCGAGCATGAGGCCGGAGTTCAGGCCCGGCTCGCGGACGAGGAACGCCGGCAGCCCGTTGTTCTTCGCCGGATCGAGGAGCCGGTACAGCCGCCGCTCCGAGACGCTCGCGAGCGGGACCGCGGCGATGCCGAGCGCGTCGAGCGCGGTCGCGACCGGCGCGCCGTGGAAGTTCCCGCCGGAGACGACGTCGCCGTCGTCGGGGAACACGACCGGGTTGTCGGCGACCGCGTTCACCTCGATCGCGAGGACCGCGCGCGCGTACGCGAGCGCATCGCGCGTCGCGCCGTGGACCTGCGGCGCGCACCGCAGCGAGTAGGCGTCCTGGAGGAGGTGCGGGCTGTCGTGGTGCGACGCGACGATCGGGCTCCCGGCGAGGAGCCGGCGGAGGTTCGCGGCCGAGGCGACCTGGCCCGGGTGCGGCCGGAGCGCGTGGAGGCGGGCGTCGAAGGGACGGTCGGAGCCGAGCGCCGCCTCGATCGTCATCGCCGCGACGACGTCGGCCGTCCGCGCGAGCGACGCGAGCCGAAGCGCCGCCGGGATGCCGACCGCGAGCATCCCCTCGGTGCCGTTCACGAGGGAGAGTCCCTCCTTCGCCGCGAGGCGCAGCGGCGCGAGCCCGACCGCGGCGAGCGCCTCGGCGGCGGGGATCGTCCCACCGCCGGCCGCGAGGAACGCGCCCGCGCCGATGAGCGGGAGCGCGAGCGCGGCGAGCGGCGCGAGATCGCCCGAGGCGCCGAGCGAGCCCTGCTGCGGGACCGCGGGGACGAGGTCGGCCGCGAGGAACGCGAGCATCCGCTCGATCACCTCGGGCCGGACACCGGAGTGGCCGAGCGCGAGGCCGTGCGCGCGGAGCGCGAGCATCGCGCGCGCCTCCTCGCGCGACAGGAGCGGCCCGACCGCCGTCGCGTGCGAGCGGACGATGGAGGCCTGGAGCCGCTCCGTGTCGGCGGGATCGATCGCGACGTTCGCGAGGCTCCCGAACCCGGTCGTGACCCCGTAGACGGTCTCGCGGTCGGCGACGGCGCGCTCGACGCGGTCGCGCGCGGCGCGGATGCGCGGCAGGGCGGACGGCGCGAGCTCGACGTCCGCGCCGCGCGCGACCGCGACGACGTCCTCGAGCGACAGCGGTTCCCCGATGCGGACCGGCACGGGCGAAGGCTAGCCGAGCGGGTTCGGGTCCGTGCACCGGCCCGTACAGTGGAGGGCGTGCAGCCCCCGGCCGAGCCCTACGCCGACCTCGACCCGGTCGCGCGCGTCGCGCGCGGACCGCAGCCGGGCGCGTTCCGCTCCGTGCTCCGCGGCCTCCGTCGGCGCTGCCCGCGGTGCGGCGCGCGGGGCCTGTTCACGGGCCCGCTCGCGATCCGCGAGCGCTGTCCCGGCTGCCGCTTCCGGCTCGAGCGCGAGGAGGGCGGCTTCCTCGGGGCGATGACGATCAACTTCGCCGTCTCGACGACGCTCTGGCTCATCCTCCTCGTCGGCTGGCTCATCATCGACCTGCCGGACCTCCACGCGCTGCGCCTCACCGTCGCCTCGCTCGCGCTCATGACGATCGCCCCGCTCGCCCTCTGGGGCCACGCGAAGACGATCTGGGCGTCGATCGACTACCTCGTGTACCGCAGCGACCCGGCGTACGCGGACCTCGAGGCCGCCGACCGCGCGTTCGGCGATGACGTCCTTCGCTGACGCGTCAGTCGGCGATCGGTTCCCAGACGAGTTCGGCGACGTCGACGACGAGCTCGACCGCGTCGCCTTCCCGGCGGACCTCGCCGGCCCCGACGCAGAGGACGTCGTTCAGCCACCGGTAGCGTTCGTCGTCGGCGAGGTGCGTCGTCGCGACGACGATCTGCCGTCGGCCGACCGGGTACGCGCGCCCGTACCCGTGGGTGTCGACGAAGATCGTCGCGCCGTCGTCGGTCTCGATCACGCCCTGGAAGTCCGGCACGAACGTCGCGTCGGTGCGCCGCTGCGGGTGGTTCGCGCCGCGGAAGCGACCGGCGATCCGCCCCTCGACCCGTCCCTCCGCGAGGAAGAAGAACTGCGACTGCGTCCCGCCCTCGCCGACGACGTCGACGCCCCACTCCTCGGGGTACGTGAAGCGCATCCGGTAGAGGGGCTCGAGCCTCACGGGGTCCCGCGCATCGGGATGCGGACGCCGCGCTCCCGCGCGACCTCGACGGCGCGCTCGTAGCCGGCGTCGGCGTGGCGCACGACGCCCATCCCCGGGTCGGTCGTGAGCACCCGCTCGAGCCGCTCGGCGGCCTCGGCGGTGCCGTCGGCCACGACGACCATCCCCGCGTGGATCGAGTAGCCGATGCCGACGCCCCCGCCGTGGTGGACGGAGACCCAGTGCGCGCCGGCCGCGGTGTTCACGAGCGCGTTCAGGATCGGCCAGTCGGCGATCGCGTCGCTGCCGTCGCGCATCCCCTCGGTCTCCCGGTACGGGCTCGCGACGCTCCCGGCGTCGAGGTGGTCGCGGCCGATGACGATCGGTGCCGACACCGCGCCGGAGGCGACGAGCTCGTTGAACCGCAGGCCCGCGCGGGCGCGCTCGCCGTAGCCGAGCCAGCAGATGCGGGCCGGGAGCCCCTGGAACGCGACCCGCTCCCCCGCCATCGCGAGCCAGCGCCGGAGCCGCTCGTCGTCGGGGAAGAGCTCCGCGACCGCGCGGTCGGTCACCGCGATGTCGGCCGGGTCGCCGGAGAGCGCGGCCCAGCGGAAGGGCCCCTTCCCCTCGCAGAACATCGGCCGCACGAACGCCGGGACGAAGCCCGGGTACGAGAACGCGACCTCGTGCGGCACCCCGCCCTGTTCGGCGCCGGCGCGGAGGTTGTTCCCGTAGTCGAAGACGATCGCGCCGCGCTCCGCGAAGCCGACCATCGCGCGCACCTGGTGCGCCATCGAGGCGAGCGAACGCGGGACGTACGCGTCGGGCTCGCGGCGCAGGGCCTCGGCCTCGGGAAGCGAGAGCCCCTCCGGGACGTAGCCGCCGAGCGGGTCGTGCGCGCTCGTCTGGTCCGTCACGACGTCGGCGCGGAACCCGCGCGCGAGGAG
>JBJTYK010000186.1:0-2416 GCA_046082745.1 Actinomycetota bacterium
CCCCCCCCCCCCCCCCCCCCCCCCCCCCCCCCCCCCCCCCCCCCCCCCCCCCCCCCCCCCCCCCCCCCCCCCCCCCCCCCCCCCCCCCCCCCCCGACCCGCGGGTCCAGGAGGCCATCGTCGGCGTCTACCGCGACGACCCCGAGGCGGCCGGCGTCTGCGAGCGGTTCGTCGACCTCGATGAGGGCGTCCAGGAGTGGCGCTACCGGCACGTGAAGATGGTCGAGCGCACGATCGGCGGCAGGCAGGGGACCGGTGGCTCGGCCGGCGCGGGGTACCTGCGCACCACGCTCTTCCACCCGGCGTTCCCCGACCTCTGGGAGATCCGCTCGGCGCTCTGACGCGCCGTTTGACGGTTCTCCACAGGTGGGGAAAGATGCCTCTCCCGCCGCGTGAGGGACGCGGCCAGTCCGTGGGAGGTTGCCGATGACCCGTCGTTACGTGCTCGGTGAGAAGGACATCCCGCGGCAGTGGTACAACGTCGCGGCGGACCTCCCGAGCATGCCGCCGCCCCCGCTCCATCCCGGGACGAAGCAGCCGCTCGGCCCCGACGACCTCGCGCCGCTGTTCCCGATGGCGCTCATCATGCAGGAGGTCGCGCAGGACCGGTTCCTGCCGATCCCCGACCCGATCCTCGACGTCTACGCGATGTGGCGGCCGACGCCGCTCATGCGCGCCACCGCGTGGGAGCAGGCGCTCGGCACCGACTGCCGCATCTTCTACAAGTACGAGGGCGTCTCGCCCGCGGGCAGCCACAAGCCGAACACGTCGATCCCGCAGGCCTGGTACAACGCGCAGGAGGGCGTGAAGCGCATCACGACCGAGACCGGCGCGGGGCAGTGGGGCTCGGCGCTCTCGCTCGCCGGCGCGCTCTACGGCATCGAGATCAAGGTCTACCAGGTGCGCGCGAGCTACGACTCGAAGCCGTACCGCCGTTCGATGATCGAGACGTGGGGCGCGCAGATCGTCGCCTCACCGTCGTCCGACACGAACGCCGGGCGCGCGATCCTCGAGAAGGACCCCGACTCGCCCGGGTCGCTCGGCATCGCGATCTCCGAGGCCGTCGAGGACGCGGCGACGCGCGACGACACGAAGTACGCGCTCGGGTCCGTGCTGAACCACGTGCTCCTGCACCAGACGGTGATCGGGCAGGAGGCGATCGCGCAGATGCGCGCGGCCGACGCCTACCCGGACGTCGTCGTCGGATGCATCGGCGGCGGGTCGAACTTCTCGGGGATCGCCTTCCCGTTCGTCGGGGAGAAGGCCGCGGGCAAGGAGATCCGCATCGTGGCCGCCGAGCCGGCCTCGTGCCCGTCGCTCACGCGGGGGCACTACGGCTACGACTTCGGCGACACGGTCGGCCTCACGCCGCTCCTGCCGATGCACACGCTCGGGCACAACTTCATGCCGGACACGATCCACTCGGGCGGCCTGCGCTACCACGGCATGGCGCCGCTCGTGAGCCACCTGTACAAGATCGGGATGATCGAGGCCGTGGCGTACAAGCAGCTCGAGTGCTTCACGGAGGCGGTGCGCTTCGCGCGCACGGAGGGCATCGTCCCGGCCCCGGAGGCGACGCACGCGATCAAGGCGGTCGTCGACGAGGTCGCGAAGGCGAAGGCCGAGGGGAAGCCCCGGACGATCCTGTTCAACCTCTGCGGGCACGGGAACTTCGACATGGCGGCCTACGACTCGTTCCTGCGGGGCGAGATGGTCGACCACGAGCTCCCGCAGTCCGACCTCGATCGCGCCGCCGCGGACCTCGAGGGGATGCCCTCGGTCGCCTGAGGCGACCGGACGATCAGCGCGTGGCGGTGACGGCCAGCGAGGCCGTCGCCGCCGCGCAGATCGGGTTCCCGAGCGTCGCGGGCAGGACCTCGGTCACCCGCACGACGAACGTCGTCGTCCCGGCGAGTTTCCGCGAGAAGGCGTAGGTGCCGCCGGTCCCGGTCGTCGTCGTGGCGACCGGCGTCGTGCTCGTCGCCGAGGTGTAGAGCGAGACGGTCTGCCCGCTCACCGAGCACGACGCCGTGTTCGCGGACGCGAGCGTCCCGGAGAGCGAGATGATCGCGCCCTTCCGTGCGCTCGAGGGACCGAGCAGGGTGATCGTCCGCGAGACGACCGCCGCGAAGGTGGCGGTCGCGCTCCGGTTCCCGCTCATCGTGAGGGCGCAGGAGCCGGTCCCGGTGCACGCGCCGCCCCAGCCGACGAAGCGCGAGCCGGTCGCCGCCGTCGCGGAGATCGAGACCGACTGCGCGTAGGGGTACGTCACGGTGCAGGTCGGCGGGCAGGTCGCCGTCGTCGAGGCCGAGGTCGGCGCGGCGACCGTGCCGGAACCCGTGCCGGGGGAGGGGAGAGTGAGAGGCGCCTTCGCCCGAACAAAAGACAAGCTCACCCCCCCCACCTGATTCCCCCCC
>JBJTYK010000187.1:0-3683 GCA_046082745.1 Actinomycetota bacterium
GGTGGGGCTGGGGGGGGGGGGGGGGGGGGTTTGGGGTGGGGTGGTGCGGACTTGGAGGGCGTTTCCGCCCGCCGAGCGCAGGATCTCGAGGCGTTCGCGGTTCCCGGGAGCCTGGAGGTGGTCGGGCAGGACCCGCTCGGAGAGCTGCAGGAAGATCGCGGCGTTGCGCGCGAGCAGGCGCAGGAGCTCGCGTTCGAGGCGGTCCTGCGCGGAGGCGCGCTTCACGACGGCGCGGACCTCGGCGATCGGGGCGCCGCCGCGCCGTCGGAGCGCGGTCTGGACCGCGGCGTCGGCCACTCCCGCGAGGTCGGCGATGAGGTGCGCGTACTCGGCGCGGCGCACGGGATCGTCGAGGCCGCTCACGATCGGCACCGCGGCGGCGACCGCGGCGGCCTGGCCCTCGATCGTCGAGCGGTCGTGGCGGCCGACCGTGCGGCGGATCATGTAGTCGACGACCGGCCGCGCGTCCTTCGCGAGTTCGCGCAGCGCGTCGGCGCCGCGGGCCTCGAGGAACTCGGCGGGGTCGAGGCCGTCGGGCAGGACGAGGACGACCGGCTGGACGGGGAAGGCCTCGAGGTGCTGGTACGCGCGCTCGGCGGCGCGCGCGCCGGCCTCGTCGCCGTCGAACAGGAGCACCATGCGGCGGGCGAAGCGCGAGGCGAGGCGGAAGTGGCCCTCGCCGAGGGCGGTGCCGCAGGTCGCGACCGCGTTGTCGAGGCCGGCGCGCGCGAGCGCGATGACGTCGGTGTAGCCCTCGACGACGAGGACCTCGCCGGTCTCGCCGATCGCGCGCTTCGCGCGGTGGAGGTTTTAGAGGGTCTCGCCCTTGCGGTAGATCGGCGTCTCGGGCGAGTTCAGGTACTTCGGGCCGTCCTCGCGGTCGCCCGGCAGCACCCGCGCGCCGATGCCGATCGGACGTCCCTGGAGGTCGTGGACGGGGAACGTGATGCGCCCGCGGAACCGGTCGCGGATGGCACCCGAGGTCTGGTCGCGGATCGCGAGCCCGGCCTCGACGAGGATCTCGGCGGGGGTCCCCTTCGCCGGCAGCCGCCGCAGGAGGAAGTCGGGGTTGCCGGGCGCGAAGCCGATCTGGAAGCGCTCGGCGAGCGCGGGGTCGATGCCGCGCGAGCCGAGGTACGCGCGCGCGCCCTCGGCCTCCTTCGCCTGCAGGAGGGTCTCGTGGTACAGCGCGCACGCGCGTTCGTTCGCGTCGTGGAGCGCCTGGCGCCGCGAGGCCTCGCGCCGCGCGCCCGGGGTGTCGCCCTCGTAGCGGAGCGTGACGCCCGCGTCGCGCGCGAGGCGTTCGACGGCCTCGGTGAAGTCGAGGTGCTCGACGGCGCGCAGGAACCGGATCGCGTCGCCGCCCTCGCCGCAGCCGAAGCAGTGGTAGACGCCCTTCGACGGCGAGACGGAGAACGACGGGCTCTTCTCGGTGTGGAAGGGACACAGGCCCACCATCGAGTCGGCGCCGGCGCGGCGCAGCGTGAGGTAGCCCGAGACGAGCTTCACGATGTCGGTGCGTTCGCGCACCGCCGCGATGTCGTCGTCCCGGATGCGTCCCGCCACGGCTCCCCCTAGAGCAGCCAGCCGCGCGGCAGGAAGAGCCGCTCGTAGGTCCGCAGCGCGTAGCGGTCGGTCATGCCGGCGATGTAGTCGGCGACGCGCGTCGGCAGGTCGCCGGGCGCGAGGTGGTACTCCTCGGGGATCTCGTCGGGGTGGTCGAGGTAGTGGCGGAAGAGCGCCCGGACCATCTCGACGGCCTTCAGCTGCTCGGAGCGCGCGTCGTCGCGCAGGTACACGCGCTCGAAGAGGAAGTCGCGGAGCCGGTCGAACGCCTCGAAGACCCCGTCGGACAGGTGGATGCTCGCGCCGTCGCCGCTCGCGCGGACGAGGTCGACGACGAGGGTGTTCACGCGCGCGCCGTGGGAGTCGCCGAGGACGGCGATCGAATCGGCGGGCAGGTCCTCGCGGCGCAGGACTCCCGCGCGCACGGCGTCCTCGATGTCGTGGTTCGTGTAGGCGATGCGGTCGGCGTAGCGCACGATCGCGGCCTCGGGGGTCGCGGGCTCGGGCATGAGCCACGGGTGGTTCACGATTCCGTCGCGGACCTCCCAGGAGAGGTTCAGGCCGCGACCGTCGTTCTCGAGGTGGTCGACGATGCGCAGGCTCTGCTCGCTGTGGCGGAACGGACGGTCGAGGAACGGCGTGAGGGCGTCCTCCCCGAGGTGGCCGAAGGGCGTGTGGCCGAGGTCGTGGCCGAGGCCGATGGCCTCCGCGAGGTCCTCGTTCAGCCGCAGCGCTCGGGCGACCGTGCGGGCGATCTGCGCGACCTCGAGCGTGTGGGTGAGTCGCACGGTGTAGTGGTCGCCCTCGGGGGCGAGGAAGACCTGCGTCTTGTGCTTCAGTCGCCGGAAGGCCTTCGAGTGGACGATGCGGTCGCGGTCGCGCTGGAAGGCGGTCCGCAGGTCGTCGGGCTCCTCGTGGCGCTCGCGGCCCTTCGAGGAGGACACGAGCGTCGCCGCCGGTGCGAGCGTCTCCCGTTCGATCCGCTCGGTGCGTTCCCGGGGGGTCTCCATGCCGGGCACATCGTAGCGCCGGCCCCGGACGCGCTCCCCCGGGCCCCTCAGCGGCCGAGGAGGCGGTACGCGAGGTACGCGAGCGTCTCGCGGAGGTAGCCGTCGAGGCGCGTGGACTCGCTGCGGGCGGCCGAGCGCCAGGTCGCGGAGGCGTAGCCCTCGATGCCGAGGTCGCGCGCCATGCGCTTCACGCGCAGGTTGTGCCAGGGATCCGAGACGAGGAACACGTGCTCGAGTCCGCGGGCGCGCAGGAGCGGCACGACGGCGCGCAGGCTCTCGAAGGTCGTGCGGCCGGCGGCGGACGCGACGAGCGCGTCGGTCGGGACCCCTTCGTCGGCGAGCCAGGCGACGCCGGCGGCGGCCTCGGTGGTGTCGTCGCCGGGCGCGCCGCCGCCGAGGACGACGACGACCGGAGCGCGGTCCTCCTCGTAGAGGAGCACCGCGTGGCGGAGCCTGCCCTCGAAGACCGGCGAGGGCTCGCCGTCGTACTGCGCGGCGCCGAGGACGACGATCGCATCGACGCGGAGCACGCTGCTCGCGTCGTCGGTGTGCGCGGCGCGCCACACCGCGATGGCGGACGCGGCGACGAGCCCGACCGCGACGAGGAGGGCGAGCGAGATCGCGAGGCGGAGCACCGGACGCAGGAGGAAGCCCACGACGGCGAGCCTAGCAACGCGCTCCGACCGCTCACGCGAGGACGCCCATTTCGCGCAGGACTCGCAGGAACGCGCCGCGACGGAACCCGCCGGCGAACGCGGCCTTCGCGCCGCAGGGCCCGTCGGTGCGCCACACGAGCGCCCAGACGCGCTGCGAGCCGAGGAGCCGCGCGGTGCCGCCCGACGCGAGCGCGACGGCGTCGTCGGCGAGCGGCAGCCCCTCGCCGAACTCGCCCTCGAGCCCGGCGAAGCGGGTGAGCGTGCGGCCGCGGTCGTCCTCGAGGGTGCTCCGCGTCGCGATGCGGTCGGGGTAGGCGTCGGCGAACGAGTCGGCGACGACGAAGCCCTCGGGGACGGGGAACGGCGGGGGGGGGGGGGGGGGGGCGAGAACCAACCCCTCCCCCCCCCCCCCCCACAAAACACAAAAAAAACACACCCAAACTTCCCCCCC
>JBJTYK010000188.1:0-6929 GCA_046082745.1 Actinomycetota bacterium
CCGACGGCCGCGACGCGGCCGTCGGCGACCGCGACGCCCCCGGCCCAGGGCCGCGACGGGTCCACGGTGTAGGTCCGCCCGAGCAGGATCGTGTCCGCACGCTTCACGGCGCGGAGTCTAGGCCGCCCGTCCCGGACACGCTCCGCTAGACTCTGGCCGCCGCCACGGTCCCATCGTCTAGTGGCCTAGGACACCACCCTATCAAGGTGGAGACACGGGTTCGAACCCCGTTGGGACTACCGCCTCGCCCGCGACGGGGACGCCGTCAGCAGCGGCGCGCGTCGCGCAGGAGCGCCCCCGCGGCCTTCAGGTCGTCGAGCACGAACCGCCGCTCGTAGCCTCCGCCGATGGCGATGCGCTCGGCGTCGGTCGCGGCGATCCCGGCCGCGTGCGCGAACAGCTCGGAGGCCCGCGGGTTCACCGTCGCGGTGAAGCGCGACATGTCCGAGAGCACCTCGGCGATCGAGCGGATCGCGCGCGCCCAGCGCTCGGGGTCGTCACCGTCCCGCGAGCCCTCCTCGATCGCCTCCGCGATGCGGTAGCGGTCCACGAGGTCGTCGAAGCGCGTCTCGTCGAGGCAGGCGAGCGGTCGCGACGCCATCGGCGCGGGCTGCGGCACCGCGGATGCGTCGCCCCCCGAGGGTCCCCGCCGGCCGAGCACGAGCGCCGTGGAACCCGCGACGAACAGCGCGACGAGGACCGACGAGACGATCGTGTCGCGGAGGTTCCGCGAACGGCGGCGACGCACCCACGGATCGCTCGGCGCCGTCGGCGCGTCGTCCTCCCACGGGAGCGGGGGCCGAGGACGCGCGGGCCACTCCGGCTGCGCGAGGCGCGAACGGTTCCCGCACGTCGCGCAGAGGTACGAGGCGTCGAGGGTGTCGGTGCCGCAGCGAGGGCAGATCATCCGGGACTCCTGCCGCCGTCGGGGGAAGCGGGACGCGAAGGGTAGGACGGGGTGCCCGCCGACGCAAGGACCCCGGCGACCTCGGGTAGCATCGCACCGTGCCCGGCTCCTCTTCCCCCGACCCCGGCCAGCGCCCCCTCGGGCTCGGCATCGGCCTCGCGACGCTCCTCCTGCTCCTCGCCCTGCCCTGGATCCTCGTGCCGGCCTGGTACCTCTTCGCGAACGTCGTCGCGATCGCGACCGGGCGGGACTTCTCCTCCGACACCGTGAGCGTGCCGGCGCTCCTCGTCGGGCTCGTCGCGATCGTGACGGTCCTCGTCCTCGCGACCGCGCTCCTCGCGGGGATCCTCGGGCGCTCGCTCTCGCCGAAGCGCCGCGACGCTTCCGCCTGACGCTTCCGCCCGACGCCCGCGCGCGTCAGGCCGTCGGCACGAAGCGCTTCGTGACCTCGTTCGCGACGAGGTAGATCGCCGTGAGCCCCGCGAGCGCGGCGAGGAGGGGCGGCGGCAGCGGAACGAGCGCGAGCGCCCCGCGGAACGGCGTGAACGGCAGGCTCGCGGTGACGACCGCCACCCCGACCGACGCCCACAGGAGACCCCGTCCCGGGCGACTGCGGAAGGCGAGCCGTCCGGTCCGCAGCACGAGCATCGCGACGAGCTCGGTGAGCGTCGACTCGACGAACCAGCCGCTGCGGAACAGCGATGCGGACGCGTCGAACCCCAGGCGCAGCGTCGCGAACGTCGCGAGGTCGAACGCGGTGCTCACGAGCCCGAACGCGATCATGAACCGGCGGATCGCCGGGATGCTCCACGCCGAGGGACGCTCGAGCTGCTCGGGATCCACGGCGTCGCCCGCGATCGCGAGCCCGGGGATGTCGGACAGGAAGTTCAGCAGGAGGATCTGGCGCGGCACGAGCGGCAGGAACGGCAGGAACGCTGACGCGGCCGCGAGCGAGAGCATGTTGCCGAAGTTCGCGCTGATCGTGACCCGCACGTACTTCAGGGTGTTCGCGAACGTCTGGCGGCCGAGGCGCATCCCGTCGTCCACGACCGCGAGGCTCTTGTCGAGCAGGACGACGGCCGCCGCGCGCTTCGCGACGTCGACCGCGGAGTCCACCGAGATGCCCACGTCGGCCGCGTGGAGCGCGACGACGTCGTTGATGCCGTCGCCGAGGAAGCCGACGACCTCGCCGCGCTCGCGGAGCGCGCGCACGATGCGCTCCTTGTGGAGGGGCTCGACCTCCGCGAACACCGCGGTCGTCGCCACGCGCTCCGCGAGCGCGGCGTCGTCGAGCGCGTCGATCTCCGGCCCGACGAGCGCGGGTCCGGCGAGGCCCACCCGGGCGGCGACCTCGGACGTCACGCGCCGGTCGTCGCCGCTCACGATCCGCACCGAGCAGCCGCCCGCGGCGAGCCGCTCGATCGCCTCGAGCGCGCCCTCCTTCGGCGGGTCCCGGAACGCGAGGAACCCCCGGAACGCGAGGTCTCGCTCGTCGGCCGGCCCCGCGACCTGCCGGTCGGGGAACGCCCGCGTCGCGAGCGCGAGGACCCGGAGTCCCGCCCCGCCGAGCTCCGCGAACAGCGCCTCGATCCGCTCGCGCGCCTCGGCGAGCGGCACCTCCCGCCCGTCGAGGAACGCCCGCTCGCACACGGCGAGGACCTCGCGCACCGCCCCCTTCGTCACGAGGAGCGCGCCGCCCGGTTCCTCGACGAGGACGCTCAGGCGTCGGCGCGTGAAGTCGTAGGGGATCTCGTCGAGGCGAAGCGCGGAGTCGGGCGCGGGCCCGTCCGCGAGGATCGCCCGGTCGAGCGGGTTCGGGAAGCCGCGCTGGAGCCCCGCGTTCAGCCGCGCGAGGTGCTCGATGCGCGGGTCGGGCTCCCCGCGCGCATCGACCGCGCGCTCGAGCGCGACGGTCCCCTGCGTGAGCGTCCCGGTCTTGTCGGTGCAGAGCACCGTCATCCCGCCGAGGTCCTCGATCGCGTCGAGGCGCTTCACGATGACCTGCTCGGCCGCCATCCGGCGTGCCCCGCTCGCGAGGCTCACGCTCACGATCGCCGGCAGGAGCTGCGGCGTGAGGCCGACCGCGAGCGCGAGCGAGAACAGGAGGGCGTCCACGACCGGGCGCTCGAGCACGACGTTCACCGCGAAGATGCCGGCGACGAGGACGACCATCACCCGCACGAGCATCCGACCGAACGCCGCGACGCCGCGCTCGAACCCCGTGACGACCACGGGCGTGCCGAGCCCGGCGGTGATCGCACCGAACTCCGTCCGCCCCCCGGCCGCGACGACGACCGCGCGCCCCGACCCGCTCACGACGTGCGTGCCCTGGAACACCGCGCTCGAGCGGTCCCCCGGCGCGGCATCGGCCGCGACCGCCTCAGGTCGCTTGTGGCGGGGGTAGGACTCCCCGGTGAGCGCGGACTCGTCGACGAGGAGCTCGTGGCCCTCGAGGACGCGCGCGTCCGCGGCGATGACGTCGCCCGCGCGCAGCGCGAGGACGTCGCCGGCGACGACGTCCTCGATCGGCGCCGAGAGCTCCGCGCCGTCGCGCACGACCTCGACCTCGACCCGCACCCGCGCGACGAGCGCCTCGACGGCACGGCCCGCGGTGCGTTCCTGGAGGAAGCCGAGCACCGCGCTCGCCGCGATGATCGCGAGGATGATCGCGCCGTCGACGATCTCGCCGAGCGCCATCGAGAGGGCGGTCGCGCCGACGAGGACGAGGAGGATCGGGCTCTCGAACTGCCGCAGGAACAGCCGCAGACCCAGATGAGCGGGCGGCGGGGGCGTCGCGTTCGGGCCGTCGGCCGCGAACCGCGCCGCGGCCTCGTCGGCGCCGAGTCCGGCGTCGGTCGAGCGGACCCGCGCGAGCGTCGCGGGGACGTCCTCGGCCCAGAAGGCCACCCGGTCCGCCGCGGACGCCGCCACGGAGCCGATGGTAGGCCGTGGAACGCTCTCGGCAGGGAAGGCGCGCCGGTGCGGTCTCCGAACGACTACGCGATCGCCGCGCGCAGGCGCTCGAGCGTCCGCTCGCGGCCGAGCAGTTCGAGGGACTCCGGCAGCGGCGGCGACACGTTCGAGCCCGTCACCGCGGCGCGCACCGGCTGCCAGCCCTTCGTCCGGGAGAGCCCGGCCCCCTCCGCGAGCGCGTCGAGCGCGGCGCCGATCCCCGCGGATTCCCAGGGATCGACCGCCTCGAGCCCCGCGACCGCGGCCCGCAGGAAGCCCTCCCCCGCACCCGCGATGAGCGCCGCGGCCTTCTCGTTCGGCGCGACGTCGTCGCTGAACAGGAAGCGCAGGAGCTCGACGACCTCGGTCAGGCGCTTCATCCGCTCCCGCACGAGCGGCATCGCGCGCGAGAGCTCCGCCGGCTCCGGCGAGAGCCCCGCCGCGGCGAGGAAGCGGAGCGAGCGCGCGGCGAGGTCGTCGTCGCCGAGCGACTGCACGTAGTGGTTGTTCATCCACTCGAGCTTCTGGACGTCGAAGGCCGCCGGGTTGCTCGACACGCGGTCGAGGTCGAACGCCTCGACGAACTCGTCGCGCGACAGGAACGTCGTCTCGGCGTCCTTCGACCAGCCGAGCAGCACGAGGTAGTTCATGAGCGCCTCGGGCAGGAAGCCCTGCTCGCGGAACGCCTCGAGCGACGTCGACCCGTGCCGCTTCGACAGCGGCTTGCCGTCGGTCCCGTTCACCTGGGGGACGTGCGCGTACGTCGGCGGCGTGCCTCCGAGCGCCCCGATGAGCGCGGCGTTGCGGGGCGCCGAGGCGAGGAGGTCGTCGCCGCGCACGACGTGGGTGATCTCCATGAGGAGGTCGTCGACCGCGACAGCGAGCAGGAACGTCGGCGAGCCGTCCGAGCTGTTGATCACGAAGTCCCCGAGGGCGCCGGGCGCCCAGCGCACCTCGCCCTTCACGAGGTCGGTCACGACCGACTCCTCGTCGGGCATCGCGAAGCGGATCGCGGCCGGGCGCCCGGCGGCCTCGTGGGCGGCCCTCGCCGCCGGCCCGAGGTCCCGGCACCGCCCGTCGTAGCCGGGTGGCTGGCCGGCGGCGAGGGCCGCCGTCCGGCGCTCTTCGAGCTCCTCGGCCGTGCAGTAGCAGCGGTACGCGTTCCCCTGGTCGAGGAGCCGCTCGGTCACGCCGCGGTAGACGTCGAGGCGCTGCGACTGGCGGTACGGGGCGTGCGGGCCGCCGACGTCGGGGCCCTCGTCCCAGTCCATCCCGAGCCACCGGAGCGACTCGACGAGGCCGTGGTACGCCTCCTCGGAGACCCGCGAGGTGTCGGTGTCCTCGACGCGCAGGACGAACGATCCGCCGTGGTGGCGCGCGTACGCCCACGAGAAGAGCCCCGTCCGCGCGTTGCCGACGTGGATCGCACCCGAGGGCGCGGGCGCGAGGCGGGTGCGGACCGTCACGCCCCGCGCTCCCCGACGACGTTGCCGAGGGTGCCGATACCGTCCACCTCGACCTCGATGCGGTCGCCCGGCGAGAGGGGCCCGACACCCTCGGGCGTGCCCGTGATGACGACGTCGCCGGGCAGGAGCGTCATGAACTCCGTGATGTGGGCGACGAGCTCCGCCACGCCGAACACCATGTCGGAGGTCTGCGCGGCCTGGACGATCTCGCCGTTCAGCCGCGTCTCGACCCGCACGTCGGTCGGGTCGAGCGAGGTCTCGATCCACGGCCCGAGCGGCAGCGACCCGTCGAAGGCCTTCGCGCGGATCCAGTGGCCGTCGGAGCCCTGGAGGTCGCGCAGCGTGACGTCGTTCGCGCACGTGTAGCCGAGGACGTAGCGCGCGACGTCCTCCGCGGGAACCCGTCGGGCGAGCCGGCCCATGACGACCGCGAGCTCCCCCTCGTAGTCCACGCGGCGGCTGATCGCCGGCAGCGGGATGGCGTCGCCGGGCCCCTGGACGGCGGTCGAGGGCTTCAGGAACAGGAGCGGCTGCTCGGGCACGTCGCCCCCGAACTCGGCCGCGTGCGCCGCGTAGTTCTTCCCGATCGCGACGACCTTCGAGGGCAGCACCGGCGCGAGGAGCGCGAGCCCCTCGAGCGCGACCTCCTCGCCGGTCGGCACCGGGTCCTCGAAGAACGTCCCGCGGATCACGCGCACCGCGTCCGAGCCGTACTCCGAGACCCCGTGCGCGATGCGGTCGCCGTGACGGAAGCGGAGCAGGCGCATGGGGCGAGGCTATCGCACGCCGAGCGCCCCGGAGCGGTTGCTAGACTGGCCGCACGGAGCCTCCGGGCTCCGGAACACGGTGGCCGTAGCTCAATCCGGTTAGAGCACCAGGTTGTGGTCCTGGGGGTTGGGGGTTCAAGTCCCCTCGGTCACCCCACGAGGCGCATGCTGCTAGGCTCCGTCCGGGCCTCTAGCTCAATGGCAGAGCAACGGACTCTTAATCCGCAGGTTCGGGGTTCGAATCCCCGGGGGCCCACCCGGAACGGACGCCCTCAGCGGACGGTCGTGAACTTCCACCAGCGGCCCGCGTTCGCGCCCGTCGTGCCCATCGCGTTCACGGCGCGCACCTGCCACTCGTAGGAACGCTTGCGCGCGAGGCCGCTCAGCGTCGCGGTCCGCGCACCCGACGTCGAGACCCATGAGGCGTCGCAGGCGCTGTTCACCGTCGCGTCGTAGCAGTACTCGTAGTCGGTCGCGCCCACGGCCTCCGCCCACGAGAGCGTCGGCGCCACGGGGACCTGCTTCGCGTTCGAGGCCGGCGAGGACTTCCCGAACGCCGCGGGGCCCTTCGTCACCTCGAAGGTGTCGCGGGCCGTTCCGTCGATCGAATAGAAGGTGCCCGTGAGCGTCGTCGCGGTCGACACGAGCTTCATCGCCCCCCAGTTCGCGTTGTAGCGGTACTGGGACCCCGTCACCGCGGTCCCGAAGCTGTAGCGGCCCGCGCCGCCGAGCCCGTTCACGACGTACGTGAGTCCGCCCACCGACAGCCGCTCGTACGTGTGGTCGTGGCCGGCGAGGACGAGATCCGCGCCCATGCCCACGAAGTCCCACTGCATC
>JBJTYK010000189.1:0-5491 GCA_046082745.1 Actinomycetota bacterium
CCCCCCCCCCCCCCCCCCCCGCCCCGGGCGCGAGGGGCTCGACGCGGACGCCGCCGGCGCCGATGAGGGTCCGCAGTTCCGAGAGGAGGCCCGGGCCGGGTTCGACCCGGCTCGACCCGATCTCGAGCGGGGTGAGGGCACCGCCCTCCCCGACGAAGTGGACCCGCACGGGACACGGGCCCGGGGCGCCCCCGAGGAGGTCGCGGAGCGTCGCGAGCACCGCGGGGGTGCACTGGTTCGCGCGGAGGTCGATGACGAGGGTCCCGGTCGGGGCCGCGGCCTCGCCCCGCGCGAACACCGGCTCGCGGATCTCGAAGGCGCGGATCTGCGGCTCGCGACCGCGGTGATCGACGCGACCCTTCACGAGGACGATCGCATCGGCGTCGATGAACGGCGCTGCCTTCTGGAAGAGCTCGGGGAACACGACGACGCCGATGCCGCCGGTGAGGTCCTCGAGCCGGAGCATCGCGTAGGGATCGCCGTTGCGGGTGTACTTGCGGGTCACCCCCGAGACGATGCCGCCGATCGTCACCATGTCGCCATCGTCGAGACCGGCGGCGTCCGGCACCGGCATGTCGGTCGCCTTCTCGAGCGCGTCCTTCACCGCGAGGAGCGGGTGGTCGGTGACGTACTGGCCGAGCATCTCCTTCTCGAGGCGCAGCAGCGTCGTGCGATCGAACTCTCCTCCCGCGAGCACCGATTCGTCGATGTCCGCACCGGCTCCGTCCTCGCCGCCGAAGAGCGAGAACTGCCCTGCGGCCTCCGCACGGCGTTCGGCGAGGATCGGCCCCGACACCTTCTCCTGGTTCTCCGCGAGGGCCGCCCGGTGGTAGCCGAGCGAATCGAAGGCGCCCGCGAACACGAGGCTCTCGAGCACCTTCTTCATGAGCACCGACGGGTCGACCTTCCGGCAGAAGTCCCCGAAGGATTCGAAGGCACCCTTCGTCGTCCGCGCCTCGATGATCTGCGCGACCGCGCCGGCGCCCACGTTGCGGACGGCCGAGAGCCCGTAGCGGATCCGCGGGGTCTCGCCGGGGACCGGCGCGAAGTCGAGCTCGGACTCGTTCACGTCCGGCGGCAGGACCTCGATCGCCATGAGTCGGCAGGCGTGGAGGTAGAACGGCTTGCGGTCCTTGTCATCCTTGACGCTCGTGAGCATCGCGGCCATGTACTCGACCGGGTGGTGGGCCTTCAGGTAGGCGGTCTGGTACGCGATGTAGGCGTAGGCGCACGCGTGCGACGCGTTGAACCCGTAGTCGGCGAACGGCACGATGAGCTCGAAGATCTCGGCGGCGCGCTCGCGCTCGATGCCCCGCTCGACCGCCCCTTCGACGAAGGTCTTGCGGTGCGGCACGAGCTCCTTGCGGATCTTCTTGCCCATGACCTTGCGGAGCGTGTCCGCCTGGCCCATCGAGTAGCCCGCGAGGCGCACGGCGACCTGCATGACCTGCTCCTGGTACACGATGATCCCGTACGTGTCGCGAAGGGCCTCTTCGAGGGCGGGATGCGGGTACGTGACGGGGCGGCGGCCATGCTTGCGCTCGGCGTACTCGACGTGCTGGTCCATCGACAGGAGACCCGGTCGGTAGAGCGCGACGAGCGCCATGAGGTCCTCGAAGCGGTCGGGCGCGAGCATCTGGATGAGGTTGCGCATGCCGGGACTCTCGAGCTGGAAGACCCCGGTCGTGTCGGCGCGCCGGAGCATCTCGTAGGTCGCCGCGTCGTCGAGCGGCACGTGGTCGATGTCGAGCTCGATGCCGCGCCGCCGCAGCAGGGCGAGGGTGTCCTCGATCACCGAGAGGTTCCGCAGGCCGAGGAAGTCCATCTTCAGGAGCCCGAGCTTCTCGACCCCGTGCATGTCGAACTGGGTGACGATGCGACGGGAGTCGTCGCGGGAGTCCTTCGAGAGCTTCAGCGGCAGGTAGTTCACGAGCGGCGCGTCGGCGATGACGACGCCGGCGGCGTGGACGGAGTCCTCGCGGCGCAGGCCCTCGAGCGCGCGGGCGGTGTCGACGATCTCGCGGGCCTCCGGCTCCTGGTCGTAGGCCTGCGAGAGCTCCGGCGAGGCCTTCAGGGCGTCGGCGATCGGCATGTCGCGTCCGAGCACCGCCGGCGGGTACATCTTGCACAGACGGTCGCCCACCGAGGCCGAGAACCCGAGCACCCGCGCCGCGTCGCGGATCCCCTGCTTCCCCTTGATCGTCTGGAAGGTGATGATCTGCGCGACGTGGTCCTGGCCGTACTTCCCGCCCACGTAGCGGATCACCTCGTCGCGCCGACGCTCGTCGAAGTCCATGTCGATGTCGGGCATCTGCTTGCGCTCCGGGTTCAGGAAGCGCTCGAAGATGAGGCCGTAGCGGAGCGGGTCGAGGTCGGTGATCCGCAGGCAGTACGAGACGACCGAACCCGCCGCGGACCCGCGTCCCGGACCGACCCGGATGCCGCTCTCCCGGGCGAAGCGGATGAGGTCCCAGACGACGAGGAAGTAGCCCGCGAAGCCCATCGCGCCGATGACCGCGAGCTCGTGGTCGATCCGCTCCGCGATCGCCGGCGTCACGTCGCCGTAGCGCTCCCCGGCCCCGGCGAGGACGAGCTCCCGGAGGTAGGCCTCGAGCGGCTTGCCGCCCGGCGGATCGAACCGCGGGAGGTGGAGCTCCCCGAACGCGAGCGTGAGGTCGCAGCCCTCCGCGATCGCGAGGGTGGCGTCGCAGGCCTCCGGGACCTCCGCGAACACCCGACGCATCTCCTCGGCGGTCTTCAGGTAGAACTCGTCGGTGTCGAACCGGAGCCGGTTCCGGTCGCTCTGGAGCTTCTGCTGCTGGATGCAGAGCAGCACGTCGTGGGGCTTCGCGTCGGCGCGTTCCGTGTAATGGAGGTCGTTCGTCGCGACGAGCGGCAGTCCGGTGTCGCGACCGAGCGCGATGAGCCCCGGCAGGATCGCGCGCTGGTCGGCGATGCCGTGGTCCTGGAGCTCGATGAAGAAGTTCCCGGGGCCGAAGATGTCGCCGTACGTCGCGGCGACCTCCCGCGCACGGCGGTCCTGGCCGTCGACCAGATCGCGCGCGATCTCGGAGGCGAGGCAGCCCGAGAGGCCGATGAGGCCGGCCGCGTGCTCGGCGAGGAGCTCCTTGTCGACCCGCGGGCGGTGGTAGAAGCCCTCGAGGTGCGCGGCGGTCACGAGCCGCAGGAGGTTGCGGTAGCCGGTCTCGTCGCGCGCGAGGATCGTGAGGTGGCGGTACTTCTCCTCGCTCTCGCCGGGCGCGCGCTCGAAGCGTGAGGCGGGCGCCACGTAGGCCTCGACGCCGAGGATCGGCTTCACCCCCGCCGCGCGGGCCGCCTCGTGGAACTGGAGCGCGCCGAACATGCCGCCGTGGTCGGTGATCGCGATCGCCGGCATCCCGAGCTCGGCCGCGCGCGCGACGAGCGCGTCGATCCGCGCGGCGCCGTCGAGGAGCGAGAACTCCGTGTGGTTGTGGAGATGGACGAAGCCGCTGCCCGACACCGTGACCTTCCGAGACGCTCCGCCGCAGGCTTCCCGGGGATGTGGACAACCTGTGGAGAATTACGGTCTTGTGATTCCCGGAGGACGGAGGATAGACTCCGCGGGCGCCGGGGGCAACCCCCGCGCCGACCCTCCGCGGGAGAGGCACCCGATGCGGCTCAGTTTCTCCTCGATCGACACCTACGAGAACTGTCCCGCGAAGTGGCGGTTCCAGTACGTCGACGGACTCGAACGAGAGCCCTCCCCCGCGCTCGCCTTCGGCTCCTCCGTGCACCTCGCGCTCGAGTGGTTCCACGCCCAGAAGGTCCCGGTCGCGCCGCCCCTCGACGAACTCCTGCGCCAGCTCGGCGAGGTCTGGATCCCGGAGGGCTACGCCGACGCGGAGGAGGAGTCGCGCTACCGCGCGCACGCGGAGGCGGTGCTCGCGCGGTACCACGCGGACAACGCGGACCCCTTCGTCCTGCCCGCCGCGATCGAGCAGCCGTTCCGCATCGAGATCGAGGGCGTGCCGGTGACGGGGAAGATCGATCGCCTCGACCGCCTCCCGAGCGGGGGCTACGAGGTGATCGACTACAAGACGAACCGCAAGCTCCCGCCGCAACGGAAGATCGACGGAGACCTGCAGCTCTCGATCTACCACCTCGCCGCGCGCGAGATCTGGGGCGTGGATCCCGAGCGTCTGACGATGTACTACGTCCTGCCGGGTCAGCGGATGTCGACGACGCGGACGCCCGCGCAGCTCGATGCGGTGCGGCGGCGCGTGGCGGACGTGGCGGAGCGCATCGAGGCGAAGCGCTTCGACCCGACGCCGAACCCGCTCTGCGGCTGGTGCAGCTTCCAGCCGATCTGCCCCGCGTTCCGCCACCGCGCGGACCGCAAGGCCGGCCGGACCGATGCGGAGATCGCCGAGACGATCGACGAGTGGGTGCGGCTCCACCACGAGCGCGAGGCCACCGACGCCCGGATCGCGACGCTCGCCGCGCGGCTCCTGCTCTTCGCGAAGGAGCACGACTACCGAAGGCTCTTCGCCGACGACGGGTACGGCGCCGAGCGACGACCCGCGCGACGGACGGCGGACCCGGAGGTCGTCCGCGCGCTCCTCGAGCCGATCGGCCGCTACGACGACGTCCTGTCCGTCGATCCCGAGAAGCTCGCCGCCCTCGCCGACGAGGGCGGCCTGCCGCCGGAGGTCGAGGCGGCGCTCCTGCCCGACGATCCCGACGGACCGGAGGAGCTCGTGTTCCGCCGCATGCAGCCCGAGCCGCGAGCGGGCGGCGGGGACGCCTAGCCGCGGAGGCGGCGGAGCGCCTCCTCGAGGTCCGGCGGCAGCGGGTCCTCGAGGTCGATCCGCGCGCCGGTGACCGGGTGGTCGAACCCCACCCTCCAGGAATGGAGGAAGGGCCGCCGCAGTCCGAGGGCCGCGGCGTCCTCCCCCCCGCCGCCGTAGCGACCGTCGCCGAGCACCGAGTGGCCGATCGCGGCGAGATGGACGCGGATCTGGTGGGTGCGCCCCGTGCGGGGCGCGACCTCGAGGAGCGCCGCGCGCGGGAAGCGCTCGCGCACCTCGGCTTCGGTCGCCGCGGCGCGCCCACGGGACTGGTCCACGCGGATCGTCGCGCCGCGGCGACCGAGGGGCGCGTCGACGACGAAGCGGTCGTGCTCGGGCGCCCCGCGGACGAGCGCGAGGTACCGGCGGTCGACGGCGTGGCGGCGGAAGCGCTCCTGGAGCGCGACGTACGTCGCGTCGTCGCAGGCGACGACCATGAGACCGGAGGTCCCCGCGTCGAGCCGGTGGACGATGCCCGGACGGAGCGGCCCGCCCGCCGGCGCGAGCGGCACTCCCATCGCGAGGAGCCGGTTCACGAGGGTGTCGTCCCGTCGACCGGCCGTCGGGTGGGTGATCACCCCCGCCGGCTTGCTCACGATGGCGAGGTGCGCGTCCCTCCACCGGATCGGGATCGGCGCGCCCGAGGCGCCTGCGGCGGCGGG
>JBJTYK010000190.1:0-2353 GCA_046082745.1 Actinomycetota bacterium
CGGCGGAGCCGGCGCCCCGCCCCTTCCGCTTGCCCCGCCGCTTGCCCCGCGCCGCCACCCGGAGCAGCGTCACGCGGCAACGGAGGGGGAAGTCATGGCCGCACCACGCCGACGCAGCACGACGCTGGTCCTCGGGCTCGCGTTGGTCGTCATCGCCTCGCTCCCCGCGGGCGGACTCAGTACAGCCGCCGCCGCGAAGTGGCCGCAGGCAACCGGACGCCTGAACTCCGTGCTCGGCGGCTGCCCCGGCGCTCCGAGGGGGGGCGACTTCGGCACCGTCGTCGTGACGCGGCTGCCGGGGAACCTCATCGCCGTGAACGTGCGGATCACGAAGGGACTCCCCGAAACGACCTACGTCGTGAACATCACGTGCGTCGGGCAGATCGGAACGGTCGCGACCGACGCGTCCGGCAAGGGCGTGGCGTGGCTGTTCCCGCCCGACGCTTGGACCTACAACACCATCGTCTTCGACGTGCACCCGTCCTCGACGAACTGCCCGACGGACTGCGCCGAGACCCCCCGGCTCTCCCTCCCCCTCCTCTAGCCCCCCGGATTGCTCCGGGGGCGGCATCGCGCGTAGCCTCCCCTCACAAAGGTCGCCTGGCGGCCGTTCTCCGGGGGCCGCGACGGGCGGCCCCACGACGGGAGGAGAACCATGCCTGCCTTGCGTGCGCGCAGGGGTTCCGCGAGGCGTCTCGCGGCATCCATCGTCAGCTTCGCGTTCGGGATCGGGATGCTCGCGCTCACGGCGCCGCCCGCGATGGCCGCATCCTGCACCATCGAGAGCGGGGTGGCCACCGTCACCACGACGGCGACCTTCGTGAGCATCTACCGCAACAGCTCGAACGACTTCGTCGCGGAGGACTACTTCGGCACCCAGCTCTGCGCCGGCGCCGCGACCTCCGCCACCGTCACCGGTGGCGCCGACTCCACCGAGGAGGTCTGGATCCTGATGGATCAGTTCGGGATCGGAAGCCCCATCGACGGGACCCAGATCACGCTGAACCTCGGCGATCTGCCGAACGACAGCGACTCGTTGACGGTCTACGGGACCACGGGCGCCGACACCATGAAGTTCGGGACCTGGAGCGGCTCGGGGGTCGCGCGCTTCGGCGCGTCGAACGACGACGACGTCCTCGGGCTCGACAGCGTCGAGACGCTGACCGTCAACGGCGGAGCCGGCACCGACGTCGTCACCGGCAGCCCCGCCGGTGCCACGGCGTGGCCGGGGTTCATGTTCATCTACGGCGACGACGATTCCGACATGCTCACGAGCTCCTCGGCCGGGAACTACATCGAGGGTGGTGCCGGCAACGACCTGATGGCCGGCGGTCCGGGCAGCGACACCCTCATCGGCGGCGATGGCGACGACACGATGTCGGGGAACGACGGCGACGACTACCTGACCGGCGATCTCGGCACCGACGTGCTCAACGGGAACGGCGACAACGACCAACTCTTCGGCGGCGCGGGCGACGACACCCTGAACGGGGGTGCGGGCGACATCGACATCCTCGTGGGCGATGCCGGCGCCGACAGCATGTCCGGCGGCGACGGCTCCCTGGATCGGGTCACCTACGGCCCGGCGACGTGCGCCGTCACGGCGAACCTCGATGGACTCGTGGGCGACGGCTGCTCGGGGGAAGGGGACACGATCGGCACGGACGTCGAGCAGCTGCAGGGCGGCTCCGGCAACGACGTCCTCACCGGGGACGGGAATGAGAACCGCCTCCTCGGGAACCCCGGCGACGACGTGCTGAACGGCGGTGCGGGCGTCGACTCGCTCGAAGGCGACGCGGGGAACGACACCCTGAACGGTGGCGACGACGGGGACACGCTGCGCGGTTCCGTCGGGACCGACACCCTGAACGGGGGCGCGGGCGACGACCGACTCATCGGCGGAGCCGACGGCGACGCGCTCGACGGGGGTGGCAACGACGCGAACGGCGACACCGCCGACTACAGCCTCGAAGCCACGGCGATCACGGTGAACCTCGACCGGAACTCCGGCCGCGGCGCCGCGGCCGGCGACACGTTCGTCGGCATCGAGAACGTCACCGGGACGAACTTCAAGGACACGATCGCCGGCGACGCGTCGGCCAACGTCCTCAAGGGCGGGAACGGCGACGACTCGCTCAAGGGCGGCGACGGCGACGACACGATCTACGGCGAGGGCGGAGCGGGCGACGTCGCGGTCGGTGGCGCGGGGTCCGACACCTGCATCGCGGAGCGCCAGCGGACCTGCGAGGCGTAGCCCCGCGAGGTCGGTTCGGAGGGGCGGGGGGGGGGGGGGGGGGGGGAGCCCCCCCCCCCCCGATCTTTCCCTCCGCCCCCGGTCTTTCTCTTCCCCCCC
>JBJTYK010000191.1:0-3404 GCA_046082745.1 Actinomycetota bacterium
CCCCGCCCCCCCCCCCCCCCCCCCCCCCCCCCCCCCGAGCCCCTACGAGGTCGCGGCCTTCCTCGAGATGAAGACCGTCTGGCACCCGATCGGCACCTAGCCCCCGGCCGGTCCGACGCTCCCGCGCGCCCGCGGGGTTGCCACGGAATCGCCACCGACCCGGGCCCCGGCGCGCGGGAGGCCGGGGGTACGATGCGCGCCATGCCCCTCTACAAGGAACAGGGCGTCGTCCTGCGCTCGATGAAGCTCGGCGAGGCCGATCGCATCGTGACCCTCATGACGCAGGGCGAGGGGAAGGTGCGCGCGGTCGCGAAGGGGATCCGCAAGACGACGTCGCGCTTCGGCGCCCGCCTCGAGCCGCTCACCCACGTCTCGCTCATGTGCTACCGCGGCCGCGGCGACCTCGACACCGTGTCGCAGGCCGAGATCGTCGCCCCGTTCCGCGCCGTCCGTGACGACCTCGCGCTCATCGCCGAGGCCGAGACGATGGTCGAGGCCGTCGACCGCGTCGCGCAGGACCACGAGCGCAACGTCCGGCTCTTCCTCCTGCTCCTCGGCGGGCTCCGCGCGCTCGACGCCCGCCCCGCCGACCCCGAGCTCGTCGCGCAGTCGTTCCTCCTGAAACTCCTGTCGCTGTCGGGGTTCCACGCGACGCTCACGGCGTGCGCCGCGTGCGGGCGTCCCGAGCCCACGCGGTTCTCGAGTCCCCAGGGCGGCGCGGTCTGCGCGAACTGCGCGGAGGGCGACGCCGAGCCGGTCGACCCGAACGCGCTCGCGTTCCTCGCCGCCCTCGGCGACGCCGACCTCGCGGACGCCGGCGCGTTCACGGTGGACCTGCCGCTGCGCCGCACGGCGCGCTCGCTCCTGTTCGCCTTCGCCGAGTACCACGTCGACCGGCGGCTGAAGAGCCTGCCGATGCTCTCGCGGAGCGTCGCGCGGTGAGCGGCTACCTCGACGACATCGACCGGTCGCGCCTGCCGGTCCACGTCGGCATCGTCATGGACGGCAACGGTCGCTGGGCGACCCGCCGCGGGCTGCCGCGCACCGACGGGCACTCGGCGGGCGAGGCCGCGATGTTCGACACCGTGCGCGGCGGCGTCGAGGTCGGGCTGCGCTACCTCACGATGTTCGCGTTCTCGACGGAGAACTGGAACCGGCCGCGCCCGGAGGTCTCCTTCCTCATGGGGTTCAACCGGGGGCTCCTGCGTCGCCGCCGCGAGGAGCTCCACGAGATGGGCGTGCGGGTGCGCTTCCTCGGCCGCCGCGACGCGCGCGTGCCGCGCTCGGTGCTCGCCGAGATGGAGGCCTCCGAGGAACTCACGCGCGACAACACGGGGATGACCCTCGCGATCGCGTTCAACTACGGCGGCCGGACCGAGGTCGTCGACGCCGTGCGACGCATCCTCGCCGACCGCGACGAGGGCCGGCTCGAGGGCGAGGTCACCGAGGCGATGATCGCCGAGCGCCTCTACGAGGCCGACGTCCCCGACCCCGACCTCATCATCCGCACGAGCGGCGAGGAGCGGCTGTCGAACTTCCTCCTGTGGCGCGCGGCGTACTCGGAGCTCTACTTCACGCCGGTCCTGTGGCCCGACTTCAACCGCGAGCACCTCTACGAGGCGATCCGCGACTACCAGAAGCGCTCGCGTCGCTTCGGCGGCGTCGCCGATCACCGTCGGGGTCCCGGGGGCGTCGGGGACCTGCCGGTAGACTGACCCCACGCCAGCGGCCGTCTCCAGCGGCCGGGAAGGAAGGGGGAAGCGTGGCCGACGTCGACCGCATGGAGGCCGTGACGTCCCTGGCCAAGCGCCGGGGGCTCGCGTTCCAGTCGAGCGAGATCTACGGGGGGCTGCGGTCCTCCTGGGACTACGGCCCGCTCGGGGTCGAACTCCGCCGCAACATCCGCGCGGCGTGGTGGCGCGCGATGGTCCAGATGCGCGACGACGTCGTCGGTCTCGAGGCCGCGATCATCATGTCGCCCCACGTCTGGAAGGCGAGCGGGCACGTCGACGGCTTCTCCGACCCGCTCACCGAGTGCCTCGGCTGCCACCGCCGCTACCGCCAGGACCACCTCGAGGGCAAGCCCTGCCCGGAGTGCGGCTCGACGGACTTCGCCGAGCCGAAGCAGTTCAACCTCATGCTCCAGACCTGGCTCGGCCCCGTCCAGGACGACGAGAACCGCGCGTACCTGCGGCCCGAGACCGCCCAGGGGATGTTCGTGGACTTCCGCACGGTCCAGCAGGCGAGCCGCCGGAAGCTCCCGTTCGGCATCGCGCAGATCGGGAAGTCGTTCCGCAACGAGATCACCCCGGGGAACTTCATCTTCCGCACGCGCGAGTTCGAGCAGATGGAGATGGAGTTCTTCGTGAAGCCCGGGACCGACGAGGAGTGGTTCCGCTACTGGGTCGAGCAGCGCTTCCGCTGGTACCTCGACCTCGGGATCGACCCCGCGCGCCTGCGCATGCGCGACCACGAGCCCGACGAGCTCGCCCACTACGCGAAGGCCGCGACCGACGTCGAGTACGAGTTCCCGTTCGGGTGGTCGGAGCTCGAGGGCATCGCGAACCGCACCGACTTCGACCTGCGCGCGCACACCGCGGCGAGCGGCGAGGACCTCTCGTACTTCGACCAGGAGACCGAGGAGCGCTACACGCCCTTCGTCGTCGAACCGGCGGCGGGCGTCGACCGGACGCTCCTCGCGTTCCTCGTCGACGCGTACCGCGAGGAGGAGGCGCCGACCGCCTCAGGCAAGACCGAGAAGCGCACGCTCCTCGCGCTCCACCCGTCGCTCGCGCCGATCAAGGTGGCGGTCCTGCCGCTGTCGCGCAACGAGCAGCTCGAGCCGACGGCGCGCGAGGTGCGGGACCTGCTGCGCGGCACGTGGATGGTGGACTTCGACGACGCCGGCTCGATCGGTCGCCGCTACCGTCGCCAGGACGAGGTCGGCACGCCGTACTGCGTCACGATCGACTTCGACTCGCTCGAGGACCGGGCCGTGACCGTGCGCGACCGCGACTCGATGGCCCAGGAACGGGTCCCGATCGCGGACCTCGAGGGGTACCTCCGGACGCGGCTGTGAACTCGTCGCGGCTCTACGCGGTGGCCTTCGGGCTCGTCGTGCTCGCGGCCGCGGCGATCTGCGTCGCGGCCCTCGGCGCGCTCCGCGCGATCTGGCTCCTGTGGGTCTCGGCCGCCTGCTCGATCGCCGCGGCGGCGGGCGCGATCGCGGCGCTCCGACGGACGCCGCGCGTCCGATGAGGCGCACGGCGGGGCTCGCCCTCGTCGCGCTCCTCCTCGCGGCCGCGTGCGGGGTGGGCGGCGGCGGCGCCACCGCCCCGTCGGCGACGACCGCACCCGCCTCGGACCCGAAGCCTTCGGTCGTCGCCGACGGCTCCGCCGCCGCC
>JBJTYK010000192.1:0-4690 GCA_046082745.1 Actinomycetota bacterium
GGTGGGCTAAGACTTGGGGGGGGGCCTGGCCGTCCTCCCCCGCGATCCGCAGCGCGACGTTCGTCGAGAAGTCGCCGTGGGCGCGGACGCGCGGCACCTCGAGCTCGATCTCCGTGGCCGCGTCCGCGCCCACGGCGACGAGGGCTTCGCGCAGCAGCGCGCGCAACCGGTCTTCCATCCGCTCCATCCGCGCAGCGTAGCGGGTGCCGGAGCGGGCACCGCCGGGGCCGTTGCTAGACTCAGACCGAGCCCCCGAAGCTCAGCGGATAGAGCGTCGGCCTCCGGAGCCGGAAGCGCAGGTTCGAGTCCTGCCGGGGGCGCGTGTCCGAAGCCCCCGACGAACCGCTCCTCGAACGCGACCTCGACCGCGACCCGATCGCGCAGGTCGCCCGCTGGGTCGACGACGCCCGCGCCGCGGGCGTGCTCGAACCGACCGCGATGACGCTCGCGACCGTCGACGCCGAGGGCCGCCCGACCGCGCGCACGGTGCTCCTCCGGGGCCTCGACGCGCGCGGGTTCCGCTTCTACACGAACCACGGCAGCCGCAAGGCCCGCGCGATCGACGGCGACGGTCGCGTCGCGCTCGTCCTCCTGTGGAAGGAGCTCGGTCGACAGGTGAAGGTGACCGGGCGCGCCGAGCACCTCTCGCGCGAGGACTCCGCCGCCTACTTCGCGTCGCGCCCGCGCGGCCACCGGCTCGCCGCGTGGGCCTCGCGGCAGAGCGAGTCCGCCGGCTCGCGCGAGGAGCTCGACGCCGCGTTCGCGGCGATGGAGGAGCGCTTCGCCGGCGTCGAGGACGTCCCGCTCCCCGACCACTGGGGCGGCTTCCTCGTCGTCCCCGACACCGTGGAGGTCTGGAAGGACCGCCGCAACCGCATGCACGACCGGTTCCGCTACACGCGCGAGAGCGCCGGTTGGCGCCTCGAGCGCATCTGGCCCTGACGCGCTAGGGTCCGGCGCATGCCCGACGACCTCCGCGACGCGATCGCCTCGGACATGCCGAGGATCCAGGCCGAGCTCGAGCGGCTCGTGCGGATCCCGTCGATCGCGTTCCCCGGCTACGACACCGCGCCGGTCCGCGCGGCCGCGGAGGCGACCGCCGACATCCTCGCGTCGTCCGGCTACGCGGGCGTACGGCTCATCGAGCTCCCCGGCGCCGACCACCCCGCCGTCTTCGGCGAGGTCGCGGGTCCGGCCGGTTCGCCGACGGTCCTCCTCTACGCCCACCACGACGTGCAGCCCGAGGGGCCCCTCGACCAGTGGACCTCGCCGCCGTTCGAGCCGGTCGTTCGCGCGGGTCGCCTCTACGGCCGCGGGACCGCCGACGACAAGTGCGGCATCGCGATCCACGCCGCGGTCCTTCGCGCCTTCGGCGGCAGGCCCCCGGTGACGGTGAAGGTCCTCATCGAGGGCGAGGAGGAATCGAGCACCGAGCACCTCCCGTTCCTCATCGGGGGCCACCGCGACCTGCTCGCCGCCGACGTCATCGCCGTCGCCGACGGCGGGAACTGGCGGACGGGCCTGCCGACGCTCGAGACCTCGATCCGCGGCGTCGTCGACTGCCGCGTGACCGTGCGCGTCCTCGACCTCGCGGTCCACAGCGGCGTGTTCGGCGGCCCGATCCCCGACGCGCTCTCGGCGCTCGCGCGGATCCTCGCCTCGCTCCACCGCGACGACGGCACGGTCGCGATCCGGGGGCTGCATGCCGGCCCGTGGAAGGGCGTCGAGATCTCCGAGGACGACCTCCGGATGGAGGCGCCGATCCGCCCCGGCGTGGAGCTCATCGGCACGGGCAGCGTCTCGGAGCGGCTGTGGACCGGTCCGGCGGTGTCGGTGCTCGGCATCGACGCGCCGGGCGTCCGCGAGGCGTCGAACCAGCTCGTGCCGGTCGCCTCGGCGAAGGTGAGCCTGCGGCTCGCGCCCGAGGAGGACGCCGAACGCGCGCGCGACCTGCTCGCCGAGCACCTCCGCGACCACGCGCCGTGGGGCGTCGAGTGCACCGTCGAGCCGGGCGAGGCGGGCTCGGGGATGCGGATCTCCCGCGAGGGCCCCGCGACGCTCGCGATGCGCGCCGCGATGGAGGAGGTCTACGGCCGCGCGAGCGTCGAGGTGGGCAGCGGCGGCTCGGTCCCGCTCGTCCCCGTCCTCGGCGCGACCTTCCCCGACGCCGAGATCCTCATGTACGGCGCGTCGGACGAACGGAGCCAGTACCACTCGATCGACGAGAGCGTGGATCTCGGCGACCTCGAGCGCACCGCCGCCGCCGAGGCGGTCTGGCTGCGCGCGCTCGGCGCCTGACGTCCCGCCCCGCTGCTAGCGTGGAGCCGTGGACCCGGACATGGACGCCGTCGCGCCGGACGCCGCCGCGGAGGAGGCCGCCCGCGCCGCCGCGCTCGAGGCGCAGGGCGGACCCGGCGACATCGACGGCGAGCCGCAGGAGGCCATCACCCAGCCGGCGAAGCTCCTGCGCATCGCGAGCATGGTCCGCGAACTCCTCGAGGAGACCCGCCAGGCCTCGCTCGACGAACCCGGCCGCATCCGGCTGCGGCAGATCTACGAACGGGCGCTCGGCGAGCTCGCCCACGTCCTGTCGAACGACCTGAAGGACGAGCTCGCGACGCTCGCGCCGCCGATGTCGGGCATCCCGAGCGACGCCGAGATGCGTGTCGCGCAGGCGCAGCTCGTCGGATGGCTCGAGGGACTGTTCCACGGGATCCAGGCCGCGCTGTTCGCCCAGCAGGCCGCGGCGCGCGCGCAGTTCGAGGAGCTCCGTCGCCGCGGGCTGCCGCAGGGCGTCGGCGAGGGGCAGCCGCCCGAGCGCGCGCCCGGGCAGTACCTCTAGCCGCTCCGATCCTCCCGACGGCGTCGTCCGCCGCCGAGGAACCCCGACCCCGACCGCGTGTCGCGCGCGATGAGCTGCGCGACGAGCACGGGGACCATCGTCACGGCGATGGCGATAAGCGCGGCGACGTTCGTCACCGGACGGTTCCTCGGTCGGAAGAGGCTCCCGAAGATCCAGATCGGGAGCGTCCGCTGCTGCCCGGCCGTGAACGTCGTCACGATGATCTCGTCGAACGACAGCGCGAAGGCGAGGACGCCGCCGGCGAGGATCGCGGTCCCGAGGTTCGGCAGCAGCACGCGGCGGAAGGTCTGCCACCCCGTCGCGCCGAGGTCCGACGAGGCCTCGACGAGCGAGGGCGGGAGACGCCGGAGCCGGGCGAGGATGTTGTTGTAGACGATGACGATGCAGAACGTGGCGTGGCCGATCACGATCGTGAGGAGGCCGAAGGGGAACTCGCCGAGCGCGATCGTCGACCGCAGCGCGATCCCCGTGACGATGCCCGGGAGCGCGATCGGCAGGACGACGATGAACGAGATCGCCTCCCGCCCGAGGAAGCGCGAGCGGTAGATCGCCGCCGCGAGCAGGCCTCCGAGGCCGATCGCGATCGCCGTGGAGATCGTCGCGGCGACGAGCGAGAGCCGGAACGCCGCCCACATCTCGGGGTTCCGGAACGCGACGCCGAACCAGCGGAGCGTGAGGCCCGGCGGCGGGAAGGTGAACGAGGTCGACTGGGTCGTGAACGCGTAGAGGACGATGATCGTGAGCGGGAAGTAGAGGAACGCCATGACCGCGGCCGTGGCGACGCGCAGTCCGCGCGGGGCGCGTCCGACCGCCATCAGAGGGCCTCGAACGCGCCGGTGCGCCGCGCGATGAGCAGGTAGCCGATCATGATCGCCATCGCGACGAAGGTGAACGCGGCGGCGAGCGGGAGGTTCCCGACGACGCCCTGCTGGACGTAGACCTGCTGGCCCATGAAGAACTTCGACGCCCCGAACATCGACGGCAGGATGAAGTCGCCGAGCGTGAGCGAGAACGTGAAGATCGAACCGGCGACGAGTCCCGGCACCGCGAGCGGCAGCGTCACCCGCCGGAACGTCGTCCGGGGGTGCGCGCCGAGATCCGCCGACGCCTCGAGGTAGGACTCCGGGACCCGCTCGAGCGAGGTCTGGACGGGCAGGATCATGAACGGCAGCCACAGGTACACGTAGACGATGAACAGGCTGATGTAGGACTGCACGATCGTGGGGCCGCCGATGACGGGCAGCGACAGCAGCGCGTCGACGATGCCGGAGAGCCCCAGGCGATCGAGCGCCCACAGGACGATGCCCTCCTCGGTGAGCGCCTGGCGCCAGGCGAGCGCGCGGACGAGGTAGCTCGACCACAGCGGCATGAGCACGAGGAGGTAGAGCGCCGTCTTCACGCGGGGCGTCGCGTACCGCGCCGCGTAGTACGCCACGGGGAACGCGAGGATCGAGGACGCGACCGTGACGACCGCGGCCATCCCCGCCGTCCGCACGATGATGTCGCGGTTGTACGGCTCGAGGAGCTGGGCGTACGTGGAGAGCGTGAGCGTCCGTTCGATGAGGCCGGTGAACTCCTCGAGCCGGTAGAAGCTGAAGACGAGCAGGCCGGCGATCGACCCGAGGTAGAGGACCACGAGCCACAGCACGCCCGGGAGCAGGTAGGCGGCCAGGCGCGCGGCGGGGTGCCGGTAGAAGAACGAGGACACGCGCGCGAGGACGCCCTCCGGCGGGCTCGCGTACCCGGACTGCCGGGGGGGGGGGTCGGAGGGGGCCCCCCCCCCCCCCCCCAGGGAAAGAAAACCAAAACCCCCCAAACCCCCCTACC
>JBJTYK010000193.1:0-2527 GCA_046082745.1 Actinomycetota bacterium
GCGACCGGGGTCGTCCTCGAGTCCGGCGAGGAGATCGAGGCCGGGGCGGTCCTGTCGAGCGTCGACCCGAACCTCACGTTCCTGCGCTTCCTCGAACCGGGCGTGCTCGACGAGACGTTCCTCGACGAGGTCCGCCGCTACAAGTACCGCGGCTCCTCCGGGAAGGTGAACCTCGCGCTCGACGCGCTCCCGGAGCTCGCGTGCAAGCCGGGCATCGGCGAGTGGCTCCGCGGCGCGATCTCGTTCTCGCCGTCGGTCGACCACATGGAGCGCGCGTACGACGACGCGAAGTACGGGCGCTTCTCCCGCCGGCCCTACATCGACTGCATCATCCCGACGCTCGTCGACCCCTCGATGGCGCCGCCCGGCAAGCACACGATGAGCTGCTTCGTCCAGTACGCGCCGTACCACCTCGCCGACGGCGCGGTGTGGGACGACGCGATGCGCGACGCGTTCGGCGAGGCCGTCGTCTCGACGCTCGAGGAACGCTTCCCCGACATCCGCTCGAAGATCCTCCACCGCCAGGTGCTCTCGCCGCTCGACATCGAGCGGATCACCGGGCTCACGGAGGGGAACATCTTCGCGGGCGAGCTCTCCCTCGAGCAGCTGTTCTTCAACCGGCCGGTGCCGGGGTGGGCGCGCTACGAGACGCCCGTGCGCGACCTGTGGATGTGCGGATCGGCGACGCATCCGGGCGGCGGCATCATGGGCGCGCCCGGCCGGATCGCCGCGATGGAGTTCCTCGGGACCCGGTCGCTGCGCCGCCGCGCGGAACGGGGGAGCGCGTGACCCACGACGTCGTCGTCATCGGCGCGGGCCACAACGGGCTCGCGACCGCCGCGCTGCTCGCGCGGGCCGGCAGGAAGGTCCTCGTCGTCGAGCGGCGCGAGCGGGTCGGCGGGCTCCTCGACACCGAGGAGGTCGTCCCGGGCGTGCGCGTCCCGGGTCCCTTCCTCACCGTCGGGCGTCTGCGGCCCTCGCTCGTCGCGACGCTCCGCCTCGCCGACCACGGCTACCGCCCGGTCGTCCCCGCCGCGCGCGTCTTCGCGCCGCAGGCGGACGGGACCGCGATCACGCTCTGGGCCGACGTCGACCGCACCGCGCGCGAGCTCGGAACGCGCGAGCCCGCGGACGCCGAGGCGTGGTCGCGCGTCGACGCGGAGGTCCGCGGGCTCGCCCGCTTCGTCCGCGCGATCCAGGCGTCCACGCCGCCCGACCTCGAGTCCCCCTCGCTCGCCGACGCGATGACGGGCTTACGCCTCGGGCGCGCGTTCCGACGGCTCGGCGCCCGCGGCGGCCGCGAGGCCACGCGGCTGCTCCCGATGGCGGTCGCCGACCTCCTCGCCGAGCGCTTCCGCGATCCGGCGCTCCGCGGGACCCTCGCGGTCCGCGGGGTACGCCACACCGGGATGGGGCCGTGGTCGGCCGGCACCGCCGCCGTGTTCCTCACGGACGCCGCGGAGGGGCCGGAGGACGGTCTCGCCGGCGAGGCCACGCAGGCGGTCGGCGGACCGGGCGCGCTCGCCGAGGCGCTCGCCGCCGCCGCGCGCGCGGCGGGCGCGGAGATCCGGCTCGGCGCGGAGGTCGTCTCGCTGCGCATGTCGGACGGCCGCGTCGCGGGCGTCGTCCTCGCCGACGGCGAGGAGATCGCCGCGCGCGCCGTGGCGAGCGCCGCCGACCCGAAGCGCACGCTCACGACACTCGCGGACCCGGTCGAGCTCGGACCGCACCTGCGCTGGCGCGCGAGGAACATCCGCACCCCGGGCACGGTCTCGCGCGTCGACCTCGTCTGCTCGGGCCTCCCGGCGTTCCGCGGTGGCGACCCCGAACGCCTCGCCGGACGCATCGTCGTCGGCGGCACGATCGACGACCTCGAGCGAGCGCACGACGCGACGAAGTACGGACGGATCGCCGACGCCCCGCTCCTCGAGGCGACGATCCCGACGCTCGCCGACCCCGGCCTCGCGAGCGAGGGACGCCACGTCGTCTCCGTCCTCGTCCAGGGGACGCCCTACCGGCTCCGCGAGGGCGACTGGGACGCCGAGCGCGAGCGGCTCGTCGAGCGGGTCCTCGCCCGGCTCGAGCCCGTCGCGCCCGGCATCCGCGGGCAGGTCGTCGCGTCGCGCGCGCTCTCCCCGGTCGACCTCGAGCGCGTCTACGGCGTGTCGGGCGGCCACCTCCTCCACGCCGATCCGGGCCTCGACCAGTGGTTCGCGTGGCGTCCGCTCCTCGGTCACGCGCGCGGACCCTTCGGCCTGCCGGGGCTCTACCTCTGCGGCTCCGGCGCCCACGCGGGCGGCGGCGTCACCGGCGGTCCCGCCGAGAACGCGGCCCGCGCGATCCTCCGCGACCGCTAGGCCGCGGCCGCCCGGCCGTCCGTAGCATGGGCGCCGTGCTGCCCCTCGATCCCGCCCCGGACGACCTCCGCACCATCGGTGAGGCCGCGCTCGCGTACGTCGTGGAGTTCCTCGCGGGGCGCGAGGACGGCCTCGCGGCGGGGGAGGCGGGCGGCCTCGAGGCGGGGTGT
>JBJTYK010000194.1:0-3647 GCA_046082745.1 Actinomycetota bacterium
ACTCTCCTTCGCGGTCCTCGGACCGCGCGAGCGCTGCACCGGCGACCCGGCGCGTCGCATGGGCAACGAGTTCCTCTTCCAGACGCTCGCGGAGCGCAACGTCGAGACGCTCGAGGCCGCCGGCGTCACGACGATCCTCACGAACTGCGCCCACTGCTTCAACACGCTCGCGAACGAGTACCCCGACTACGGCGGCACGTACCGCGTGCTCCACCACACGGAGCTCCTCGAGACGCTCGTGCGCGAGGGCAAACTCACGCCCGTCGGCGGCGCCGACGCGACGGTCACGTACCACGACCCCTGCTACCTCGGCCGCCACAACGACGTCTACGACGCCCCGCGGGGGGTGCTCGGCGCGGTGCCGGGACTGCGCGCGGTCGAGATGGAGCGCAGCGGCGAACGGAGCTTCTGCTGCGGAGCCGGCGGCGCGCGGATGTGGATGGAGGAGCCGATCGGCAAGCGGATCAACCGGGAGCGGGTGGACGAGGCCGCCGCCACGGGGGCGGAGGTCGTCGCGGTCGCCTGTCCCTACTGCGCGATCATGCTCGACGACGGTGCGAAGGACCGCGGCGGCGGCCTCGAGGTCCTCGACGTCGCGCAGGTCCTCGAGCGCTCCCTGCCGAGCGACTAGGCGCGGAAGTCCTCGAAGAACCGGCTCGCGGTCGGCCCGCGCTGGCCCTGGTACTTGTTGCGACCCTTCGCGCCGTAGGGAGTCTCTGCCGCGGTCGTGAGCCCGAAGAACGAGATCTGCCCGATCTTCATCCCCGGGTAGATCGTGATCGGCAGGTTCGCGACGTTCGAGAGCTCAAGCGTGAGGTAGCCGTCCCAGCCCGGGTCGACGTAGCCGGCCGTCGAATGGATGAGGAGGCCGAGGCGTCCGAGCGAGGACTTCCCCTCGAGGCGCGCGACGAGGTCGTCGGGGAGTGCGACCCGCTCGAGCGTCGAGCCGAGGACGAACTCCCCCGGATGGAGGATGAACGGCTCCTGCGGTCCGACCTCGACGAGTTCGGTGAGGTCCGGCATCTCCTGCTTCACGTCGATGTGGCCGTAGCGGTTGTTGCGGAAGACGCGGAACTGGCGGTCGACGTGGAGGTCGACCGACGAGGGCTGGATGCAGGCCTCGTCGAACGGGTCGATGACGATGCGGCCGGCCGCGATCTGCTCGCGGATCGTGCGGTCGGAGAGGATCATCGTGGCGCGGATGCTACCCGACCCGCGGCGGCCGGGTTGGCGCGCGCCGCGGGCGCCGCGCTAGACTCCGGGGGCACGCGCGGGTGTGGTTCAATGGCAGAACGCAAGCTTCCCAAGCTTGAAACGGGGGTTCGATTCCCCTCACCCGCTCCGATCAGCGGCGACGCGCGCCGGCGGAACGCCGCAGCGTCGGTCCCGACGGACACAGGTCGAAGAGCGGGCATTCGTCGCAGCGGGGGCGCAGCGCGGTGCACGTCGCCCGGCCGTGGTGGATGAGCCCCATGTGGAGCGCGATCTTCGACCGCGCCGGGACGGACCCCTCGAGGAGGCGCTGCGCACGCGCCGCGTTCGTCTTCGGGACGAGGCCGAGCCGGGTCGCGACGCGGTGGACGTGCGTGTCGACGGGGATCGCCGGGCGGCCGAGCGAGAACGCCTGGACGATGGCCGCGGTCTTCGGCCCGACCCCGGGGAGCGTCGTGAGGAACTCGAAGACCTCGTCGTCGGGCAGGTCGCGCAGGAACCCGAGGTCGAGTTCACCGCGGCGCTCGAGGAGCTCGCGCAGGATCGCCCGGATGCGGGCCGCCTTCACGTTCGCGAGGCCGCCCGAGCGGATCGTCGACGCGAGCGTGGCCTCGGTCGCGGCGAGGACCGCCGCGTAGTCGGGGAACCGGGCCTTCAGCGCGGCGAAGGCCCGCTCAGTGTTCGCGTCGCTCGTGTGCTGGGAGAGGACCGTCGCGACGAGCTCGTCGAGCGGATCGGCGCTGCGGGGCGCGACGAGCGGGCCGTGCGCCTTCCGCAGCCGCCGCACGATCTCCGCGACGTCGGGGGCGGCGCGTCGGTCAGGCGGGCGTCTGGCCACCCTCGGGGTGGTAGTCGACGAACTTCGTGAGGCTCGGCAGGAAGGTGAGCGTGAGCGCCCGGGTCGGGCCGTTGCGGTGCTTCGCGACGATGATCTCCGCGACCCCCTGCTTCGAGCCGATGAGGTCCTCGCGGTGGATGAACATGACGATATCGGCGTCCTGCTCGATCGCGCCCGACTCGCGGAGGTCGGACAGCTGCGGGCGCTTGTCCTGGCGGCGCTCGGGGTCGCGGTTCAGCTGCGACACGGCGATGACCGGGATGTCGAGCTCCTTGGCGAGGAGCTTCAGGCCGCGGCTGATCTCGGCGATCTCCTGCTGGCGGCTCTCGATGCGGCGGCTCTGCGTCTGGGACATGAGCTGCAGGTAGTCGACGATGATGCAGCCGAGCCCGCCCGGGCGGGAGGCGAGCCGACGCGCCTTCGCGCGGATCTCGACGAGGGTCACGTTGCCGGAGTCCACGATCGTGAGCGGGGCGGCGTGGAGGTGGGACGCGGCCGCGCTGATCCGACCCCAGTCGTCGGCGGTCACGCGTCGGTTGCGGATCGAGTCCCAGGGGACCTTCGCCTCGCTGCACAGCAGGCGCATGCCGATCTCCCAGCGCGACATCTCGAGGGAGAACATCGCGACGGCAGCGTTCGCCTCGACGGCGATGTTGCGGGCGAGGTTCGTGACGAAGGAGGACTTGCCCACGCCCGGTCGCGCCGCGATGACGATGAGGTTCCCCGGCTGGAGTCCGGAGAGGAGCGCGTCGACGTCGCGGAAGCCGGTCGCGACACCGGCGAAGGCGCTGTCGCGGTTCTGGGACTTCTCGAGGGAGTCGACGGCCTCGTCGATGAGTTCGCGCAGCGACGCGATCTCGTCGCGCTGCTCGCGGCGGGCGACCTCGTAGATGCGCTGCTCGGCCTGATCGGCGGCCCGCTCGGGATCCTCGGGCTGCGAGTACCCGATCTCCATGATCTCGGAGGCCGCGCCGATCAGGCGGCGCAGGAGCGCGGCCTGCGCCACGATGCGCGCGTACGACGCGGCGGCCGACGGCGCGGGGGTGCGGTCGACGAGCTCGTGGACGTAGAGGTGGCCCCCCACCTGTTCGAGGAGGTTCTTGCGACGCAGGTCCTCGACGACGGTGATCGCGTCGACGGGCTCGCCCCGGGAGAACAGGGAGTGGACCGTCTCGTAGATGCTGCCGTTCGCGGAGCGGTAGAAGTCGCTCGCCTTGAGGATGCCGACGACGTCGGCGATCGCCTCGGCCGACAGGAGCATCGCGCCGAGGACGGACTCCTCGGCCTCGAGGTTGTGCGGCGGGATGCGGTCCGGCCGGATCCGGCGGACCTCCTCAGGTGCCTGCATCGTGCTTCCCCGTCACCTCCTCGGTCGCGAAAGCCAACCGTACGCGGGGGCGGAGGGGCCGTGAATGGGAAAGCCGCGGGATTTCCGTGTGGAAACCCATCGGCCCACGACGCGTCCCGAGATTCCTTGTCACTCCGCCTCCGACCTGCGCGAACGGGTGTGGAGAACCCTGTGGAGGATTGTGGAAGGCGGGTCTGACACGGCCTCGGGAGGGGTCCCGCGGGGGTGTGGAAACGGGGTGGGGCGGGG
>JBJTYK010000195.1:0-7606 GCA_046082745.1 Actinomycetota bacterium
GGGGGGTTTTTTTAGGGGTGGGTGCCCCTCCCTTCCCTACATTACCTTCCTCCGCCCCGGCGCTCGTGCTCGACGAGCCGCTGTCGTTCTGGGGCGGCGTCGACCCGACGACGGGGGCGATCGTCGACGTCCACCACCCGCAGCGTGGCGAGCGCGTGACGGGGCGCGCGCTCGTGCTGCCGTCGGGTCGGGGGTCGTCCTCGTCGTCGTCGGTCCTCGCGGAGGCGATCCGGCTCGGGACGGGCCCGGCGGCGATCGTCCTCGCCGAGCCGGACCCGATCCTCGCGCTCGCGTCGATCGTCGCGGCCGAGCTCTACGGCGCCGGCATCCCGGTCGTCGTCGTCGACGCGGCGACATACCCGTCGCTCCGCACCGGGCACCGCGTCGCCGTCGAGGCGACGGACGACGCGGCATCGGTGCGGAGCGCGTGATCGGTGGAGGTGGGGGGAGTCGAACCCCCGTCCCCAGACGACCGTTCGGGGCTTCTCCGGGCGCAGCCGACGGAAGATCTCGTCGCGGGGCTCCCATCGGCGGAGGACCCCTCGACCAGCCCGGGTTCGGTGTCCGGCGGCGGCCCCCGGGCGGAGCCATCACCGTGATCCTGCGAACGACGCCCTACCCCGGGCCGCAGGCCCTCCCGGGAGGACGGCTACCTAATTAGGCAGCGAGCGCGTAGTTGTCGGCGCTTCTGATTTCCCGGCTTTTCACGAGGCATCCGGGGACCTCGGCCCGCTTCCCCCGAGCGGTAACCGCCCGGGTCGAAACCGGTACACCCCCATATGCAGTTGTGAGGGAAGTATACGGGCCGCGCCCGACACCCCTACCGGCGGCGGCGCGCCTCGCGGTCCATCTCGCGCTTCGCCTCGCGTTCGGCGATCACGTGGCGCTTCTCGAACGCCTTGCGACCGCGGCCGAGGCCGAGCTCGACCTTCGCGAGGCCGTGGGCGAAGTAGACCCGCAGCGGGACGAGCGCGTACCCCTTCTCGGCGGTCGTGCCGATGAGCCGCGCGATCTCCCGACGGTGCATGAGGAGCTTCCGGGGACGCACCGGCTCGTACGTGCGCTTGTCCATCTGCTGCTCGTAGGGCGGGATGTGCATGCCCTCGAGCCAGACCTCCTCGCCGCGGAGGCGGGCGTAGGCCTCGGAGAGCGACCCCTGGCCGGCGCGGAGCGACTTCACCTCGGCGCCCGTCAGCACGATGCCGGTCTCGAAGCGGTCGAGGATCTCGTAGTCGCGCAGCGCCTTGCGGTTCGTGACCGCCGTCCGCTGGCCCTCGGTGGCCCGGGGCGTCATCGGCTCAGACGTCGAGGAAGCGGCGCATCCCCGCGAGCGAGGCGAAGATCGCGAGGATCGCGCCGGTCACGAGGAGCCAGGGCACGATCGCGAGGACGTCCGCGTTCGTCACCCACGGGATGAAGCGCACCGACCCGTAGAGCGGATTGATGAAGGCGACCTTCAGCGCGAAGAGGAACAGGACCGCGGCGGCCGCGCCGATGAGGCTCTCGACGAGCCCCTCGACGAGGAACGGGAGCCGGATGCGCCAGTTCGTCGCTCCCACGAGCTTCATGATGCCGATCTCCTTGCGCCGGGCGTAGAGCCCCATCCGCACGGTGTTCGCGATGAGGACCGCAGCGGCCACGATCATGACGATCGCGACGAGGAGGACCCCGATCCGGAAGACCCGGGTGACGGCGAACAGTCGCTTCAGGAAGCTGCTGTTGTCGACGACGTTCTCGATGCCGGGCGTGAGGCACACGAGCTTCGAGGCCCCGTCGACGACCTGCTGCTCGCACCCGAGCACCGAGGTCACCTTCGCGAACTCCTCGGGCTCCGAGAGCTTCACCCGCAGCGACGCCGGCAGGGCCCCGCAGTCCACGTTGTCGACGAGCGCCGACTGGCCGCGGAAGAGTTCCCGGAACCGGGCGCAGGCCTCGTCCTTCGACTCGAACTCGACGTCGGAGACGATCGTGAGGTTCGCCAGGGTGTCCTCGATCGAGGACACCGTCGAGTCGACGACGGGGTCGGCGAGGTAGACCGCGACCTCGACGTTGCCGGTCGTCGCGGAGATCATGAGGTTCACCTGCCGGGAGATGAGGAGCGCGAGTCCGAGCAGCAGGAGCGCGATGAAGGTGGTCGAGATCGCGGCGAAGGCGACGAGGGCGTTCCGCCGCAGCGCCACGGCGGTCTCGCGGAGCAGGATGTCGAAGCCCGCCACCTAGCTGTACACCCCCCGGGCCTGGTCGCGGACGACCTTCCCCTGGTCGATCTGGATGACCCGCCGGCGCATCGCGTCGACGATCGCCTGGTCGTGGGTCGCCATGACGATCGTCGTGCCCATGCGGTTCACCTTGTCGAGCATCCGCATGATCTCGACGGACGTGCTCGGGTCGAGGTTCCCGGTCGGCTCGTCGGCGAGGAGGACGAGGGGACGGTTCACGCAGGCCCGCGCGTTCGAGACGCGCTGCTGCTCGCCGCCCGAGAGCTGGTCGGGGAAGCTGTTCAGCTTGTCGCCGAGGCCGACGATCTCGAGGATCTCCGGCACGCGCTGGTCGATCACGTGCTTCGGCTTGCCGATCACCTCGAGCGCGAACGCCACGTTGTCGAAGACCGTCTTGTCCTGGAGGAGCTTGTAGTCCTGGAAGACGGTGCCGATGTTGCGGCGCAGGTGCGGGACCTTCCAGGAACTCAGCTTGCCGAGGGACTTCCCGGCCACGTAGATCTCGCCCTTCGTCACGTCCTCCTCCTTCAGGAGGAGACGGATGAAGGTGGACTTCCCGGAGCCCGAGGACCCGACGACGAAGACGAAGTCGCCCTTCTCGATCTCGACGGAGACGTCGTCGAGGGCGACCGTGCCGGTCTTGTAGACCTTCGTGACGTGCTGCACGCTGATCATGTGGGGTCCTCGGAGGGGTTCGGGGAAGAAGTGGGCGGAGTCTACCATCGGCCCCCCGCGGAACCGCCCATCCCCGCGCGGTCGGTCGGCGCGTCGACGACGCGGCGGCACGCACGGCCGTCGAACCGCTTGCGCCGCTCCGGGGGCCGGCGATCCGGGCCCGTCGCTCGGCGCGCTCGGATCGCTAGGAACGCTCGGCGCGTTCCGCCGCGCGCCGCCGCAGCTCCGCGACGATGAGCTCCTCGAGGTCGCCGTCGAGGACCCGGTCCACGTCGCCGATCTCGACGTCGGTCCGGTGGTCCTTCACCATCCGGTACGGCGCGAGGACGTAGGACCGGATCTGCGATCCGAAGTCGATGCCCATCCGCGCGCCGCGGAGCGAGGCGATCTCCTCGTCCCGACGGCGCCGCTCGAGCTCGGCGAGGCGGGCCTTGAGGATCCGCAGGGCGACCGCGCGGTTCTGGAGCTGGGAGCGCTCGTTCTGGCACGCGGCGGTGAGGCCGGTCGGCAGGTGGGTGATGCGCACCGCGGAGTCCGTCGTGTTCACCGACTGCCCTCCGGGGCCGCTCGAGCGGTAGACGTCGATCCGAAGGTCCTTCGGGTCGATCTCGACGTCCTCCTCGTCGGTCGCCTCGAGGAGCGGGATGACGTCGAGGTTCGCGAACGAGGTGTGGCGCCGCTTCGCCGCGTCGAACGGGGAGATCCGCACGAGCCGGTGGACGCCGTGTTCGGCCGACAGGAGCCCGTACGCGTTCGGGCCGTGGAGGATGAACGTCGCGCTCTTCACGCCCGCCTCCTCCCCCGGGAGCACCTCGTCGAGCTCGGCCCGCAACCCCTCCCGCTCGGCCCACCGCAGGTACATCCGCAGGAGCATCTGCGCCCAGTCCTGCGACTCGGTCCCGCCCGCGCCGGCGTGGAGCGTCGCGACGGCGTCGTTGCCGTCGTAGGACCCGCCGAGGAGCGTCGCGAGCTCGAGCCGCTCGAGGTCCCGCGCGAGGTCGACGAGCGCGCGTTCGAGCTCGGCCCGCAGCGCGGCGTCGTCCTGCTCGGCGAGGAGCTCGTCCATCGCCCGGGCGTCCTCGTAGCGGTGGAGGAACGCGTCGTGGCGCTCGAGCTCGGCGCGCAGCCGGGCGAGCCGTGTCGTCAGCTGCTGCGCGCGACCCTGGTCGGACCAGAGGTCCGGGTCCGCGGTCTGCGCCTCGAGCGAGGCGGCCTCGTCACGCTTGGCGTCGAGGTCAAAGGAACTCCTTCGCGGCCGCGAGTCGCTCGGAGAGGTCGGTGAGTCGCTCGTCCATGGGCACCAGTCTAGGGGTGGCTCAGGCGGCGGCGCCGTGGCACTTCTTGTACTTCTTGCCCGACCCGCAGGGACAGGGGGCGTTGCGCGGCACCTTGTCGCTCCGGAGCTCTCCCCCCGCCGCGCCGGTCACGGGCGCCGAGACCTCGCTCTGGTTCGTCGCGACGCGCTGGGGTCGGGGGCGCCCCGGCTCGTCCTGGCGGACGAGCTCCACCCGGTAGATGTAGCGCACGAAGTCGTCCCGGATCGAAGCCGTGAGCTCCTCGAACATCGCGAAGGCCTCGCGCCGGTACTCGGTCACCGGGTCGCGCTGCGCGTAGGCGCGGAGGTGGATGCCCTCCTGGAGGTAGTCCATCTCGTAGAGGTGCTCGCGCCACTTCGTGTCGGTGATGTTCAGGAGCACGGCGCGCTCGAGGGCGCGCATCGGCTCGGTCCCGATCCGCCGCTCGCGCTCCTCGTAGACGCGGCCGGCCTCCTCGAGGGCGCGCTCGAGGAGGGCGGCGGTCGAGCCGAGCGCGCGCACCTCGTCCGCGGTGATCGTCGAGGGGTAGACCTCGCGGAGCGCGGCGAGGACGAGGTCGACGTCCCACTCCTCCGCGAAGGCCTCCTCGGGCGCGACGCGGCGGACCGTCTCCTCGACGACCTCGTCGATCATCCCGAGCACCTGGTCGTGGAGGTCCTCACCGCGGAGGATGCGGTCGCGCTCGGCGTAGATCACCTGGCGCTGGGTGTTCATGACGTCGTCGTACTTCAGGATGTTCTTGCGGCGCTCGTAGTTCAGTTCTTCGATCTGCTTCTGGGCGCTCTCGACGGCGCGCGAGACCATCTTCGCGGTGATCGGCTCGTCGTCGGGCCAGTTCAGGCGGTCCATGATCGAGGCGACGCGATCGCTCGCGAACATCCGCATGAGGTCGTCCTCGAGCGAGAGGTAGAAGCGGGACTCCCCCGGGTCACCCTGCCGCCCGGAGCGGCCGCGGAGCTGGTTGTCGATGCGGCGCGACTCGTGGCGCTCCGTGCCGAGGACGTAGAGGCCCCCGAGGCCGACGACGTCCCCGTGCTCGGCGTCGGTCACCTCGCGGTGGCGGCGGTGGATCGGGTCGTAGGCCGCCTCGTAGGCGGCGCGCTCCTCGGGGTCCATCTCGAACAGGAGGTAGCGGTCGTTGTCGAAGCCGTTCGCCGCCATCTCCTGGCGGGCGAGGTACTCGGGGTTGCCGCCGAGGAGGATGTCGACGCCTCGGCCGGCCATGTTCGTCGCGACGGTGACCGCGCCGACCCGCCCCGCCTGGGCGACGATCATCGCCTCCTTCTCGTGGTTCTTCGCGTTCAGGACGTTGTGCTGGACGCCGCGGCGGCTCAGGTACCCGGAGAGGACCTCGGACTTCTCGATCGAGACGGTGCCGACCAGGCACGGCTGGCCCTTCGCGTTGCGCTCGACGAGGTCGTCGACGAGCGCGCGCCACTTCGCGTCCTCGTTCTTGAACACGAGGTCCTGCTCGTCGACCCGGACCATGTCGCGGTTCGTCGGGATCTCGACGACGTCGAGACCGTAGACCTCCTGGAACTCCGTGAGCTGCGTCCGGGCCGTCCCCGTCATGCCGGCGAGCTTGCCGTACATCTTGAAGTAGTTCTGGATCGTGATCGTCGCGAGCGTCTGGTTCTCCTCCTTGACGCGGACGCCCTCCTTCGCCTCGATCGCCTGGTGGAGGCCCTCGGAGTACCGCCGGCCCTCCATGATCCGGCCGGTGAACTCGTCGACGATCTTCACCTCGCCGCCCGTGACGAGGTACTGCACGTCGCGGCGATAGAGCTCCTTCGCGAGGAGGGCGTTCTGGAGGTGGTGGACGAGCGGCGTGTGGACGTGCTCGTAGAGGTTCGCGAGGCCGAGGGCCTCCTCCACCTTCGCGACGCCCGCCTCGGTCACCGCGACGGTGCGCTTGCCCTCGTCGACCTCGTAGTCGACGTCGCGGCCGAGTCGCGGCGCGAGGCGCGCGAACGTCTGGTACCACTTCGCCGAGTCCGCGACGAGGCCGCTGATGATGAGCGGCGTCCGCGCCTCGTCGATGAGGATCGAGTCGACCTCGTCGACGATCGCGTACGCGTGTCCGCGCTGGACGAGGTCCTCCGGACGCATCGCCATGTTGTCGCGGAGGTAGTCGAAGCCGAACTCGTTGTTCGTCCAGTACGTGATGTCGGCGGCGTAGGCCGGGCGGCGCTCCGACGGGGCCATCTGCGCCTGGATGAGGCCGACGGAGACGCCGAGGGCGCGGAACACCCCGCCCATCCACTCGGAGTCGCGCTTCGCGAGGTAGTCGTTCACGGTGACGACGTGGACGCCCTCGCCGGCGAGCGCGTTCAGGTAGGCCGGCAGCGTCGAGGTGAGGGTCTTGCCCTCCCCGGTGCGCATCTCGGCGATGTTGCCCTCGTGGAGGGCGATGCCGCCCATCACCTGGACGTCGAAGTGGCGCTGGCCGATCGACCGGCGCGCGGCCTCCCGCACGACGGCGAAGGCCTCGGGCAGGAGGTCATCGAGGGTCTCCCCCGCGGCGAAGCGCTCGCGGAGTGCCGGGGTGCGGGCGCGGAGGTCCTCGTCGGAGAGGTCGTCGACCTCGGGCTCGTAGGTGTTCACGAGCGCCGCGAGCTGCTCGAGGCGCTTCACCTTCCGGCCGTCGCCGGCCTGGAGGATCTTGTTCAGGACCACGGTCGGACCCCCGGGGAGCCGTCGGAGACCCGAGTGTACCGGCGTGCGCGGAACGGGCCCCCGAGGGGGAAGAGGGGCCCGCGTCCGGCTGACCTGGTCTTTGGCCCCACACTCGCCTGCGGAGGGGATCGGCGTCCCCGGGGGGACGACTTAGCGCCTTCTCCGGGCGGGGTCTCCCTCGCCCGGGCAGGACTTACGTCTAAACCGCACCATGCTCGACGACCAAGGGTCGCCTTACGTGGGTCGCTTCGCCTGCGGCTGGCATCGACTACCGGGGAGCGATTCCCCGGGCAACCACAGACCCGGACGCGGACCCTGCCCGAGTATAGGAGCGCGGCAGCGCGCGGGCCGCGACGAGGAGCGCGACCTCCCGCGCGCCCGCGGCGCGCAGCGCCTCGGCGCACGCGGCCGCCGTCGCCCCCGTCGTGAGGACGTCGTCGACGAGCACGACCGCGGACGGCACGGTTCCGGTCGCCGCGAACGCCCCGCGCATCGCCGCGCGGCGCTCGGCCGCGCCGCGCCGGGCCTGCGGCGCGGTCTCGCGGACGCGCGCGAGCAGGCGCTCGGGGCGCGCGCCGAGCGCGCGGGCGACCTCGCGTGCGAGGAGGAGCGCCTGGTCGAATCCGCGCTCGCGACGGCGGCGCGGACCGAGCGGCACGTGGACGATGGCGGGGATCCCGGGGATCGGGGGGGAGAGCGAAGTGGAGACGGGGAGGGCGA
>JBJTYK010000196.1:0-5239 GCA_046082745.1 Actinomycetota bacterium
CGGCGACGGCGCAGGGATGCCCGGCCGCCCGCCAGACGATCTACGCGTACGAGCGCGGCGGACTCGTCCCCTCGCTCGGGCAGTTCCTCGAGCTCGTCGAGTTCTACGCGCTGCGGGCGAAGCGCCGGACCGACGCGAAGCCCGAGGAGGACCTCCGCGCGCAGGCCGTCGCCGCGATCGCGCGGGTCCTCACGCTCCCCGCGTACCGGGTGAGCGAGGCCCACGCGCTCATGGCGAGGCTCCAGCCGCCGCTCCCCCGCCGCTCGCGGGACGAGGCGTGATGGAGCTCGACCACGTCGGCATCGCCTGCGACGACCTCGAGGCCGAGATCGCGCGCTACCGGGCGGCCTTCGGCGCCGAGGTGACGCACCGCGAGGTCGTCGCGTCGCAGGGCGTCGAGGAGGCGCTCCTGCCCTTCGGCGACGCCGCGATCCAACTGCTGCGCCCCCTCGGCCCCGACACGCCGGTGTCGGTTCCTCGCCGAGCGCGGGCCGGGGATGCACCACCTCGCCTACCGCGTCGACGACCTCCGCGCGGCGCTCGACCGCCTGCGCGCCGAGGGCGCGCGCCTCGTCGACGAGGAGCCCCGCCCGGGTTCGCGCGGCACGCGCATCGCGTTCGTCCATCCGAAGGCGATGGGCGGCGTCCTCGTGGAGCTCGTCGAGCACCCGCGCGACTAGGCGCGGCGTCCGAGTCCCGGTTCGGCTGCGGAGACGAGCACCGAGACATTGCCCTCCGGGAGCTTCCCCTCGCCCATGAGCGCGTGGGCCTCGCCGGTCTCGGCGTAGGCGTACGTGTGCCCGAGCGTCGTGTCGATCTTCCGCGCGCGGACGAGGTCGTTGAAGGCCGCCGCCTGCTCGTCGTTGAACAGGTGCGACCCCTGGTAGCGCTTCTGGAGGAACCACAGGTACCGCACGTCGATCATCGTGTCGTAGCCGGAGGTCCCCGCGCAGATCACGATCATCCCGCCGCGGTCGCAGACGAAGTTCGACGTCGGCACGGTGTCCTGCGCCGGGTGCTCGAACACGATCCTCGGGTTCGTCTTCTCGCCGAGGACGTCCCAGATCGCCTTCCCGAACGCCTTCGCGCCCTCGAACCAGGTCTTCCACTCCGGGGAATCCCACGCGGGCGGCACCCCCCAGTGCGAGAACTTCGTGCGGTCCACGTAGCCGACGGCGCCGAGCCGCTTGCAGTACTCGCCCTTCTGATCGCTCGAGACCACGGCGACCGCGCGGCCACCGGCCTGCGCGACGAGCTGGATCGCGAGCGCGCCGAGCCCGCCCGCGCCGCCCCAGACGAGGACGACGTCGCCGGGCTGGACGGTGTTCGGCGGCCAGCCGAAGAGCATCCGGTACGCGGTCGCGCCGGTGAGCGTCGGCGCCGCGGCCTCCTCCCACGTGAGGTGGTCGGCCTTCGGCAGGCACTGGTGCGCCTGCACCTTGGTGAACTGCGCGAACGAACCCCAGCACGTCTCGTAGCCGTAGACGCGGAACGACGGCGCGAGGCCGGGGTCCCTGCCGGCGACGACCCACGGGTCGTCGGGGTCCCACTGCCCGGCGTGGACGACGACCTCGTCGCCGACCCGCACGTTCGTCACCTCGGAACCGACCGCGTAGACGATGCCCGAGGCGTCGGAACCGACGATGTGGAAGTCGGTGGGCTCGCCGAACCGGGCCTGCCCCTTCGTGACGTCGATCGGGACGCCGCGCGCGGCCCAGACGTTGTTGAAGTTCACGCCGGCCGCCATCACGAGGACGAGCGCGTCGTGGGGGCCGAGCGCGGGGATCTCGACGACCTCGTCGGCGATCGCGGTCCGCGGGTCGCCGAAGCGGTCGGGGCGCACGAGCTGCGCGTGCATCCGCGCCGGCACCTCGCCGACGGGCGGGAGCTCCCCGATGTCGTACAAGTCCTTCGTCACGCGTCCCTCCCGTCGGCCGACCGGTCGGCGGGCACGATACGGGGGCGCCGCGGCGGCGGCAAGCGGCTCAGGCGGTGTCGGCGGCGGCGCGCGCCGGGCAGCCGTCGGCCCGGGGGCACCACCCGCACCACGGGCCGGGGTTGAGCGGACCGGCCCCGTCGCCCTCGAGCAGGTCGATCGCGCGGCGCGCAGTCGCCGCGACCCGGTCGGCCGCGTGCTCGAGCACCTCGTACGAGACGTCCTCGGCCTGCCACTCGCCGGAGCCCACGAAGAACGAGGCGATGCGGTACGGCGGGACCGCGTGCTGGAGCGTGTGGACGAGCGCGTAGTAGCGCATCTCCTCGACCTGCTCCTGGTGGGCGGCGCCGGTCTTGTGGTCGACGAGCAGGCGCGTCGCGCGACCCTTCTCGGGACGACCGATCGCGAGGTCGACGTAGCCCGACATCGACACGACCCCCTCGCGCAGGTCGGCCTTCACGCGGAACTCCGCCGACGGCGTGAGCGCGCTCCGGTAGGCGCGCAGCGGCGGGAACGTCGCGCGGAACCGCGCGAGGAGCCCCGAGGCCTCACCGAGGACCCGCTCCCGCGACGCCTCGTCGGCCGCGGTCCAGAATTCGGCGAAGGAGCGCTTCGAGGCGTCGGCGAGGAGCTTCTCGACCGCGAGCGCGCAGACGGCCTCGGGGGCGTCCTCCCGGTCCACCGCGCCGACCTCGATGTCGGCCTGGATCGCGCGGTGGACGACCGCGCCGATCGCCGAGCGTTCGTCGTGCTCGAAGGGCGGCATCTCCTCGAGGAGGTCGGCGGCGAGGAGTCCCTCGCACTGCCCGAACTCGGTGAGACGGCGCTTGCCGATCCACACACCCCCCGGGGTCGTGCGCTCCCCGATCGCGGCCTCCATGCGCCCACGCAGGTGCTCCGCGAGGTCGTCCTCGTAGGCGGGTCGCTCCCCCGTGCCGATCAGGCGCTCGAGGGTCCGACGCTGCGCGTCGGTGAGGTCCACCTGGGGGAGGTCCACGCGGGGATGGTACGGGCGCGGGGCGACTCGGAGCGGGAGGCGGCTCGGTTCCTAGGAGGAGAAGGGGTCGCGGGCGTCCGGCGGGACGGTGAACGTCGGCGCCGGCGTCGGCGACAGCACGAACACCTCCGGCGTCGGGACCGCATCGGGGAACAGATCCGGAACCTCGCTCCCCGAATCGCCGCGGAAGAAGACCCAGTACGCGCCGATGAGGAGGACGACCACCGCGGCGATGAGGATCAGCCGTCGCTCGCGCGCGGAGAGGTTCATGCGCCCACCTCCGGCCCGGGGAGCGGGTCCGACGACGGACCCGAGCTCGTGTCGGTCGTGTAGACCTCCGAGGTGAGCTGGAGCGAGAGGATGTTGCCCTCGCCGCCCGGCGAGAGCGACAACGAGGAGATCTTCCCGAGGCGCTCCAGGTGCTCGAGCTCGAAGATGAACTCGGCGAGCTCGAAGTAGCTGCCCTGCACGTTCAGGGAGAGCGTGATCGCCGACGCCGCGGCGGCCGCGGCGGGCTGGGGGTTCGACGGCGTCACGCCCGTGAGCCGGACCCCGGCGGTCGCGGCGGCGACGGTGAGGTCGCGGAGCAGCCTCGGGAGGTCGGCCGTCGACGGGATCGCCGCGCGGTAGCGCTGGAGTTCGGCCGACAGCGCCGCCGGATCGAGCGCCTGCAGCGTCGCGAGTTCCGCCTGGCGGGCGAGGAGCACCTGCTCCTCCGCAGCGATGCGCTGCTGGACCTCACCGATCTCGGCGCCCTTCGGCAGGAGGAAGGCGAAGAGGAAGGCGACGACGGCGATCGCGACGAGCAGCGCGGAGACGAGCGGGTTCCGGGTCACGGGCGCCCACCCCGCTCCGAGAGCGCCGAAGCGGTGAGGTCGACGGAGCCGCTGATCGTGAGGGTGCTTCCGGTGCCGTCCCCCGAGGCGGAGGACAGCCACGGGTTCGCCCAGTACTCCTCCGCCGCGAGGCGCAGGAGCCACGACTCCGTCGCCGGGAACCCCGGCGAGGTCGCGGAGAAGGTCATGTTGCCCACGAGTCCGAACCCGAGGTCGCTGCTCGTGGCGGAGATCGAGGTCACGGCGAATCCGGGCGGAACGCTGCGGGCGATCTCCACCATCTGACGCGACCACTCCACCTCGCCCGTCGCGAGGGAGGCGACGACCTGCCGGCCGACGACCACGGAGTCGCGCTGCGCGGCGACCTCCGCGAAGGACGCGATCTGGCCCTCGACGAGCGCTTGCTGGGTCCGAACGTCGGCGAGGTCACCGCGCAACTGCTGGACCTCCCAGACGCGGACCCCGTAGATGCCGCCGAGCAGCAGGATCGCGTAGAGGCCGAAGAGGCGGATGCGACGGGCGGCGGCGCGGTTCGCGCGCTGACGGCGGTACTCGGCGGGGAGGAGGTTGACCCTGCTCACGCGGCGCGACCCCGCCGGGAGTCGGGTTCCTCCGGGAGCGCGAGGCCGATCGCGACCGAGAACGTCCGGCCCGCCTCGACCATCGCCCCGAGTTCGGGGACGAGCCGGGAACGGGCGCGCCCGAAGACCTTCGCCCGCTCGACCGGGAGCGGCATCCGGGCGCCGAGGAGGTCCACGATGCCGTCAAGGTGCGAGCCGCCACCTGTCACGAAGATGCGACTCACCGAGAGATCCGGGGTCTGCCGGAGGGAGAACTCGATCGTCGAGGCGATCTCCTCGACGAGCGGCTGCGCGGCCTGGAGGGCCGCCTGCCGCGCGCGGCCGCGGTCGAGCCCCTCCATCCCGCGCGGGTCGGTCTCGCCGCGCTTCAGGAGTTCCGCGGTCCCCTCGTCGACCGAGAGGCTCCGGGCGATCGCATGCGTGACGTCCCGGCCCGCGATCGCGAGGACGCGCACGAGCCGAACCGAGGGACCGCGGTGGAGGGCCACGAACGTGACGTGCCCGCCGATGTCGACGAGGGCCTGCATCTCGTCGGACTCCTCGGGGGCGGTGGCGCGCACGGCGGCGAAGGGCGACAGGTCGACCTCGATCGGCTCGAGCCCGGCCTCGACGACGGCGTCGATGTGGTCGTTCACCGACGACTTCTGCGCGGCGACGAGGAGCAGGTCCTGCATCCGCTGGCCATCCTTCTGATGCTCGCCGAGCGGCTGGTAGTCGAGGACGGCCTCCTCCGGCGCCATCGGAAGGAACTCCTGCACCTGGAACCCGAGCGCCGCCCGGAGGTCCTTCTCGGGGAGCCACGGCAACGAGACCTCGCGCACGACGACCTTCGCATCGGCGAACCCGAGGTAGACCTCGCGTCCCTCGATGCCGCTCACCTCGAGCAGCC
>JBJTYK010000197.1:0-2317 GCA_046082745.1 Actinomycetota bacterium
ACAGGGCGTGCTCGGCGGCCTCCGCGAGGCGCACGATGAAGGTGTTGTGGTGGATGCCGGACGCGTCGGTGTCGGACCACTCGACGCGCCGCTGGACGATCATGGAGGCTGCGGCCACGGGGGGAGGATAGTGGGCGGCGGGCTGGGAAGACGCCCGCGTCAGACCGGCAGGTCGACGACCGCACGCGCGGTCGCCGTGACGACGATCCCGTCCGGGAACAGCCACAGCGGAGCGGTCGGCACTCCCACCGTCACGACCGCTTCGAAGCTGGCGGGGTCGCACCGACAGTCGCGGATCTCGGCGCCGTTCAGTGCCGCGAACGCGCCGGCCGCCTCCGATGGCGTCGCGGTCGAGGGCATCGCCATCGACTGCGCCGCTGCGAGCGCGGCAGCATCAGCCGCCGTCTCGGCGACGGCGACGGTCCGGGTGGCGACCGCGAGGTCGCGGAGGCCCGCCGCGAGGAGCATCACGGCGGCGATCGCTGCGACGACCACGATCGAGACCGATCCGCGATCGCTCACCCGAACTCCTGCCGCATCACGGCGCTCGCCGTGAGCATCACGACGTCCGGCAGCCACGGCACCCCGACCGCGACCAGATCGGCGTAGGTGACCGAGACGGCGACGGCGTCCCCGCGTGTCCCGTCTCGCTCGACGGTGAACGTCATCCGCGCGGCGTCGAGGCCCGTCGCCGCGTTCGTCAGGGCCGACTCGATCCGCGCCGGATCGTCCGTGACCGCCGCCTCGCGAGCCGCGGCGCGGGCCGCCTGCTGCACGAGGAGAGCGTCCCTCGCGATGAGTCCCACGCGGACCAGGGCCGCGAGGACGAGAACGAGGATCGGGAGGACGAGCGCGAACTCGACCGCCGAGGATCCTCGCTCGCATCGCCGACGAGAACCCTCATCCCGCACTTCCGGCGACCTGATCGATGATCGAGTCGAAGAACGCCGGGAGGCGTCCCGACGAGCGGGCCCAGGCGATGAGCACGACGGCGACCGCGGCGGCGGCGAGGATGACGAGCGCGTACTCCGCCGTCGTCTGCCCCTCGTCTCGTCGCCCCCACGATCGAACGCACCATGAAAGCCACGGTTCCATCCATTCCCCCTTCATCCGAGCGACCGAAGGGTCGCGAGCAGCATCGGCACGACCGTGAGGAGGAGGAACGCGGGGAGGATGAGGAACACGAGGGGGAACAGCATCCGCACCGGCGCGGTCCTCGCCCGCTGTTCCGCTCGGCGCTGATGGTCCCTCCGATGGTCGGCAGCCAGCTCACGCAACGCGACCGAGAGCGGCGTGCCGAGGGAGCCGCTCCGTTCGAGCAGTCGGCCCGCCCGCTCGAGATCGGGGAGCGAGAGGCGCCGCGCGACCTCGCGGACGCCGTCGACAAGGGTTCCACCGAACAGCGCCTCCGCCGAGACCGGCGCGAGCGCGGCTCCGAGTGGTCCCGGGAGCGCGTCGGCGGCAGCGCGGAACGCCAGGATCGGCGAGAGTCCCGCCGAGGTCGCCGACGCGAGGAGGTCGAGCAGGAGCGGCAGTTCCGCCTCGGGCCGAACCGCACGCGACGCGGAAGCCAACCGCCGCCGCGAGCGCTCGACGATCGGAGCCGCAAGTCCCCACGTCCAGTCCGGGTCGGTTCGCAGGCCGAGCGCGAGGACCGCGAATGCGACCGCGATACCCGCGAGCACCGAGCCACTCATCGGGTCACCGCGAGGATCCGACGCACCCACATCGCCCCGGCTGCCTCGAGACCGAGGCCGACGAGCAGGCACATCCCACCGGCCGGCGTGCGGAACACGGCCACGAGATCCGGGCCGGACACGAGGAGGAGGAACGCGAGGAAGCCGATCGGAAGGAGCCCGACGATCCACGCGGAGAGTCGCGCCTGCGCGGTGAGGGCACGGAGGTCGGCCTCCGCCTCGAGCCGTCGTCGGAGGGCGCCGCCGAGTTCCTCCAGGGTGCGAGCGAGCATCCCGCCGGTGCGCCGCTGGAGCCCCACCATCGCCGCGACGAGTCGAGCCTCGGGCGTCGAGACCTCCTCCGCCCATGCGGCGAGCGCGACATCGAAGGGTGTCCCGAGTTCGGTGCGGTCGCGGAACCGACGGAACGCCGCGCCGATGCGCCCCTGCAGGCCGGCACCAGCGTGGCCGAACGCTTCCTGGAGCGCCGCGCCGCTCCGCAGATGCTCCGCGGTGGATCCGATCGCGTCGAGGAGCGCGCGGTCGACATCGGGGGCCGAGCGCTCGCGCCGGAGCAGGGCGAGGACGCGTCGCACCATCGGGCCGACGCTCGGGACTCCCGGCGACGACGAGGCGGGAAG
>JBJTYK010000198.1:0-8469 GCA_046082745.1 Actinomycetota bacterium
GGAGAGGCGGACGGGGTGTGTCCGAGGGGGGGGGGGGGGGGGCGTCGCGGTCGAGAGGGAGGGGGCGGCGTTTGTCGTCGCGCTCGCGAGGCTGCGGAGGATCGCGGCGCGCCACGCGGCGTCGAGCACCATCTCGCCGTACCACGCGAGGGAGAACCCCTCCGGCGGGAAGTCCATGTAGCGGTTCTCGTTGATCGACACGACCGCGACAACGAGGAGCGGGCCGAGGAGGAACGCGACGACGAGGGCCGTGAGCGCGACGCGGAGGCGGCGCATCAGGCGGCCCGCCGCGCGGCGCGGCGCTCGGAGGCGAGGACCGCGCCGACGATCGCGAGGGAGAGCACCGTGAGGCCGATCGCCATCGCCGAGGCGAGTGGCACGTTCGCGTTGAACGAGGCTTGGTCGGAGATGAACACCGAGAGCGTCCAGTGCTCGGGCCGCCCGAGGATCGAGGAGATGAGGTAGCTCCCGAGCGTGAACACGAAGACGAGGAGCGTGCCGGCGACGAGCGCGGGCCGGGCGATCGGGACGACGACGGTGCGGAAGGTCCGCCACGGCGAGGCGCCGAGGGTGCGGGCCGCCTCCGTCACTTCCCGGTCGAGCCGCGAGAGCTGCGGGTAGAGCGTGAGGACGCAGTACGGGAACGCGATCGAGCAGAGCCCGAGGAGGACCGCGACGTAGCCCGGCGCGAACGCGGGCGCCTCGTCGGCGAATCCCGCCCACGCGAGGAGGTTCCCGATGCCGGCCGCGCGCCCGAGGATGACGCTCCACGCGAACCCGTGGATCACCTCGGAGAGCGAGAGCGCGGAGAGCACGAGGACGAGGAGCACGACCTGGTGTCGGCGGCGCATCGTCGTGACGAAGTACGTGAACGGGAACGCGACCGCGATGCAGACGATCGCCGCGACGGCGGAGATCTGGACCGAGAACCACACCCGGTCGACGACGAGCCTCGACGCGAGCTCTCGCCAGTTGTCGAACACGAACGCGGCCTCGTAGAACCCGCCCGGGATGCGGCGGTAGAACGACGCCGCGGTCATGATGAGGAACGGCCCGACGAAGAAGACGAGCAGGGCCGCGACCGGGAACGCGAGGACGCCGATCGTGCCGCGGGAGACCCGGTCCCGCTCGCGGGCCTCGCTCACGCGACCACCACGCAGGCGTCCGGCGGGAACGCGACGTGGACGCGGTCGCCCTGGCCCACGCCCTGCCGCTCGCGCGGGCTCCCGGCGACGATGACCGGCTGCTCGGCGCCGCAGTCGACGTAGCACTCGAAGAGTTCCCCGAGGTCGCGGACGAAGACGACGGAACCGGCGAGCGCGTTCGCGGGCGCCGACCCGCCGACCGACAGGTGGGCGAGCTCGGGACGCACCGAGAGCGTGACCGCCGAGCCGGCGGGGCCGGCGGGCGCGGTGACCGCGAGGTCGGCGCCCGGGACCCGCACCGTCCCGTCGGCGTTCCAGGTGCCCTGGAGGAGGTTCGTCGTGCCGACGAAGCGCGCGACGAAGCGCGTGGCGGGACGGCGGTAGACCTCGAGCGGCTCGCCGACCTGTTCGATCCTGCCGTCGCGCATGACGACGACGAGGTCGCTCATCGTGAGGGCCTCGCGCTGGTCGTGCGTGACGATGATCGTCGTGATGCCGAGGCGCTGCTGGAGGAGCCGGAGCTCGACCTGGAGCTGCTCGCGGAGGTTCGCGTCGAGCGCGGAGAGCGGCTCGTCGAGGAGGAAGAGCCGCGGGGAGAGCGCGAGCGCCCGGGCCGTCGCGACGCGCTGGCGCTGGCCGCCGGAGAGCTGCTGGATCCGCCGCCCGCCGAGGCCCTCGAGCGACACGAGCGCGAGGAGCTCCTCGACGCGCCGGGCGATCTCGTCCGCGCCGGCGCCGCGGATCCGCATGCCGTAGCCGATGTTGCCCGCGACCGACAGGTGCGGGAACAGCGCGAGGCTCTGGAAGACCATCCCGATGTCGCGCACGTGCGCGTCGAGGTCGGTGATGTCCTCGCCGTCGAGGGCGATCCGGCCCGCGGTCGGCCGCTCGAGTCCCGCGATCATGCGCAGCAGCGTCGTCTTCCCGCAGCCGGAGGGCCCGAGGAACGAGATGAGGCGCCCGGCGGGGAGGTCGAGGTCGACCCCGGCGACGGCCTCGACGTCGCCGAAGCGCTTCACGACCCCCGACAGTCGCAGACCGCCCCGGGAACCGGGGCGGTCTGCGACCTCGTGGCGGGTCTCGGACGTCACGCGGGGATCCCTACTCGACGCCGACGATGAGCTCGCTCCAGCGCTCGTTCACCCAGTCCTCGCGGTCGACGTAGATCTCGTACTTCGGCCGCAGGGCGGCGTCCGGACCGGGGCCGGCGAAGAGCGCGAACTCCTCGTCGGTGAGATCCATGAGCTCGCGCTTCGCGGTCGGCGAGGTGCCGAGGGTTCGGGCGAGGTCGGCCTGCACCTCGGGCCGGCACATGTAGTCGATGAACGCCACGCAGGACGCGAGGTTCTCCGTCGTCTTCAGGATCGCCCAGTCGCCCCCGTCGAGGATCGCGCCCTCGGTCGGGAACACGCTGCGGAGCGGTTCGCCCTGCGACGCCGCGTACTCCGTGATGTCGTGGTAGAACTGGCCGAGCGAGACCTCGCCGGTGTTGTACGACTGCTGCGCGGTCGCCTCGTCCCGGTACCAGAGCTTCACGTTCGGCTTGACCTCGGCGAGCTTGTTCATGACCTCGAGGATGCCGTCCTCGGTCTCGAGGATGTCGTAGCCGCCGAAGAACGTCGCGGCCGTGATCTCGAGCAGGTAGCTGTTCCCGGGGTTGCGGAGCAGCGCGAGCTCGTTCTCCCACTGGGCGTCCCAGAACGCCGCCCACGACGTCGGGCTCTCCGACACGCGGTCGGTGTTGCTCACGAGCGTGATGTACCAGGAGACCGCGCCGACGCCGATGACGTCGCCGGCGTCGGTCGTGCGGACGAATCCCGACGCGAGCTTGTCGGCGTTCGTGAGCGCGCTCTGCGGGTACGCGGCGAGGATGTCGCCGTTGATCGCGCGGAGCATGCCGAGCTTCGAGAGCATCGAGACGTCGGCCGGGACCGAGCCCGCGGTGACGCCCTGCTGGAGCGTCGTCACCCAGGTCTCCGACGTCGGTTCCGGAACCGACTCGACCTCGACCCCGGTCTCCTCCGTGAACGCCGGGTACTTCGACGCGAAGTTCTCCTCGAAGAAGCCGCCGTACGTCGCGACCTTGATGCTCGTGCCGGCGATGTTGCTGAAGTCGATCGTCGCTGCCGCGCTCGGCGACGCGCCGTCGCCGCCGCCGGACGGCGCGGTGCCGCACGCCGCGAGGAGCGACGGGAGGCCGACGACGGCCCCGGCGGCGTACCCGCCGCGTCGGAGGACATCCCTCCGTGTGTAGTGACGCCGCTGGTCCATGCCGCCTCCCCCTTCCTCGTCGTGTCGCCGGAACGGTCGTCCGGCGGTGGGGGCGAAGCATAGTCCCGCCTCGCGGGGCGCGCGTTACGGGGTCGGGGCGACCGACCTGGGAGGGGGTTGCTCGATGAGCGTCCCGCAGTCCGCGCAGCCCCACTCGGGGGAGTCGGGGCCGACGATGCAGCCGCCGAGGATGATCTCGCCCCGGCGCTGCGACGCCTCGGCCTCCGGCCCCGGCATCCCGTAGGTGATCTCGACGATCCGCTCGGAGCGGCACGCGGGGCAGCGCTTCGGCCTACGCATCGGCGGTCACCCCGCCGACGATGCGGCAGACGTCGACGCTCTCGAGGCGCTCGAAGAACGTGCGGAGGTCGCAGGTCGAGAGGTCGAGCTCGACGCCGGAGAGGACCGACGCGCGACGCTCCATCTCCTGCCGGAAGGCCGTCCGCGTGTACCGGTGCCACTGGCCGCGACGGACGCGGTCGAAGAGGGCGAGCCAGGTCGGCGCGGAGTCCATGCAGCCGTCGGGCCAGATGACGGCGGGGTCCTCGGGTCGGCGAGGTCGTTCGGGTGCGTTCATGGCTCCACCCTCGCACCCGGGTCCGACATCCGGCGTCGGGGGCTCTCGATCCCCCGGAGCGCCGTCCACACGCGCAGGTAGACGTCGTGTCGGTCGCGGCCCTGTCGGCGGGTGACGGCGTCCTTGAAGTTCCGGTAGTCGATGGCCTCCGCCTGTCGACGCAGGAACTCCGCCCAGACCTCGGGCTCCACGATCACCCGGTACGGGTAGTCGGCGTGCGGCGTCTCCTTGAGCGCCGCCTCGCCGCCCGTCGCCGAGACGAACCGTTCGAGGTCGCCGCGGTCGCGACCGCGCACCATCGCCCGGCCGTCGTCCGTGAGCACCGTCGAGTAGAACCCCGTCGTCGTCATCACCCACATCGCGATCGCCTCCGATCCTCCGGATCCGTCCCTGCGGATCCACCCCACGGGTGTACCAGCGGCCCCCGACACGGGGGGCCGGGATGCCGGGTTCCGCCGCCCGGGGCTACCGTGTGGGCCATGCGGGACAGGCGGTTCGCGGCGCTCCTCCTCACGGTCGTCCTCGCCGCCGACTGCGGCGGCGGCGAGGAACCCACCCCCGCCCCGGCGGGCGGGCCGACCTTCCTCGAGGAACCGCCGAGCGCGGCGGGCGTGGCGGCCTGCCCCGCGCGCGAATCCCCGAACGGCGACACGACGGTCTACGCGGTCGACGACGCCTGCAGCCCGGGGACCGGCTTCGGGTACCTCTTCGTGACGCCCGCCGGCACGTTCCTCCTCTCCGACCAGACGGCCTGGTCGGCGATGGTCGAGGCGTTCGACGCCGCGGACGCGAGCGAGACCGCGGCCGACCTCTCCCTCGCATGGGCCGCGTACCAGCTGCGCCGCGAGCTCGTCGACGTCGCGTCGCTCGACTGGAACGCCGACGGGTCGGCGTGGGGTTTCCTCCTGCCGACGAGCGGCGGCGAGGAGGACGGCGTGGATGTGCCGACGCCCTACGACGCGCGCTTCGAGATCGCGTTCGACGGGGACGGGAACGCGACCGGGGCGCGGTTCGTCGAGATCTGCCTCCTCCCGGGCGACTGGCCGGGTTCGACCGTGACGGTCGAAGCGCCGACCTGCCCCTCCCCGTAGCCACCTCGCCGACGGCGCGGAGCGGCTAGGTCGAGAGCGTGACCGGCGCGCGGACGTCGGTCGGTGACGCCACCGCGACGGAGATCGTCACGGTCGTCCCCGGGAGGGTGCTGTCGACCTTGATCCGCAGGTTCGCGCCGCTCGCCGTGGGGACCACCGTCGTCGCGAACGGGGTCTCGGTCGGGGCGGTGACGGCGCCGCCGAACAGCGGGGTCGCGGTCCCGGAGCAGACGTCGGTCGTCTCGTTCCAGTCCCCGCCGATGCAGGCGGCGAAGGTCGTCGCCGGCGACTGCTGCCCTTTCGTGATCGTGAGCCGCAGCGTCGCCGACCGCAGGTCGAGCGAGCCGAAGTTCACGAGGCTGAAGTAGAGGACGTGCTTCGTGCTGATCCCGCTCAGGGTGAGCGGGAGGCCGGTCGTGGTGTCGCCGGGGAGCCCCCGGGCGTCGAGCTTCCAGGTCCCGGTCGCCGCCGCGTGCGACGCGGTCCGCCTCGCGGTGATCGCAGCGAGTCCCGGATCCGCGGTGCCCACGACGAGGACGGCGGCGAGCCAGAGGCTCGCCGCCGTCCTGCGGACCCGCCGAGGCGTCAGGCCTCGACCGTCGTCGCGTCGCGCTGGATTTCCGTGAACGTCCACGTCAGTGCCGCGGTCAGTCCCTGGATGCCCGGGCTCGGGATGACGCCGTTCGTCGTCGTCTCGTCGTTCGCCGGCGAGTTCGGCAGCTGGATCGTGAACCGCAGGTAGTAGGCACCGTTCACGGCCACCGTCGAAGCGATCGTCTGCGGCGTCGAGATGATCGTCGCGATCGGCGTCGCGCCGAACACCGCCGTCGGGGTCACGCTGCATCCCCAGGTGGCGGGCGGCCCGCCGGAGAGCGTCCACGCGGACGGGCAGGAGTCCACGGCGACCGTGAGCCCGTGCGTGGCGTTCACGAGCCAGTTCGTCGCCGGCGTCGTGACCGTGAGCTTCAGGTCCTTCGCCGCGAGCGATCCGCTGTTCGTGACCGCGACCGCGCGCACGAACTTGTCACCGGGGGCCATGACCCCGGTCGCCGGCGGGAGGTCGGTCGTGAAGCCGACGCCGCCCGGGTTCGTCATCGCGAGGACGAGCGTCCCGGTGTTCGCGTTGTTCGTCTGCGTGGCGGTCGCGTTCAGCTGTGCGAACACGTAGCCGCTCACGAGGAGCATCGCCCCGACGAGCGCGCTCGCCGCGACGAAGGCCCGGAGTCCGCCCCTGCGGCCCCTCGGGGGTGATGCGGTGTTCGGGGTGTACACGGTGGTCGTCATGCGCGACCTCCTCCTCTCGGTGCGGGTGGCCCCCACGTCCGGTCGGAGCGGGGGAAGAGCAGCAGCAGGAGCGCGACGACGTTCGCCGCGAGGAGCAGCCCGGCGCCGACGATGAGCGTGGTCGGGCGCTGGAGGATGCCGGCGATGCGGCCGAGGGCCGGGATCCGCGCGATGACGATCCGCACGGCCTGGTCCGCGGGGAGCGTGAGCGGCTGGTCCGGCGCGGGGTTCGCGTCGCCCTTCGTCACGACCTCGACCGCGCCGCCGTCGACCGCGAGACGGATCACGCGGTGCGCGCGGGCGGTGCCGTCCTCCGGGTCCGCGAGCACGACGACGTCGCCCGGGGCGAGGTCCCCGACGACCCCGGCGCGCGTGACGATGGCGTCGCCCGCGGAGAACGCGGGGCGCATGCTGTCGGACAGCACCGCCGAAGCGGTGACGTCCCAGACCGCGTGGAGCAGCATCGGTCCGGCGATGAAGATCGCCGCGAACGCGACCGCGAGCGCGATGCGCCAGCGCGGGCGACGGGGCGGCGGCGGCGGGACCAGGTGGAGCGCCGGCGTCGCGGGGGCGCGCGTCTCGCCGCGGACCGTCTCGCGGAGTTCAGCGTTCGACCTCATGCGGTCGCGCTTCCCTCCGTCGCGACGGCGTATGCGCGTCGTCGCGAAGTTCCCGAAACGTGTTGCACGGACCGCACAACGCCGGACGCGTGCGACGTTGTGCGTTGCGTCCTGTAGGCCTCGGAGGGTGCCTCCTAGCGCGGCGCGAGCGCGAGGAGCCCCAGGAGCTCGTAGATCGTGTGCGCCGCAGCGACCGTCGTGAGTTCCGCGTGGTCGTACGCGGGCGCGACCTCGACGACGTCCGCGCCGATCACGCGCGTGCCGGCGAGGCCGCGCAGCGTGAGGAGGAGTTCCCGGGAGGTGAGCCCGCCGGCCTCCGGGGTGCCGGTCGCGGGCGCGTGCGCGGGATCGAGGACGTCGATGTCGATCGAGAGGTAGACGGGCGCGTCGCCGACCCGTTCCCGGATGCGCCCGATGATGGCGTCGAGGCTCGAGCGCGCGTACTCGGCGGCGTCGATCACGCGGAACCCGAAGGAGCGGTCGGCCTCGAGGTCGCCGCGCGAGTAGAGGGGGCCCCGGATGCCGACGTGCAGGGAGCGCTCGTCGAGGAACAGGCCCTCCTCCGCGGCGCGGCGGAACGGCGTCCCGTGCGTGTATGGCGCGCCGAAGTAGGTGTCCCAGGTGTCGAGGTGGGCATCGAAGTGGACGAGCGCGACCGGCCCCCACTTCGCCTTCGCCGCGCGCAGGAGCGGGAGCGCGATCGTGTGGTCGCCGCCGATCGTGACGAGGTTGCCGACCGAGCGCAGGAGTTCGCCCGCCGCGGTCTCGACCGCGCCGATCGCCTCGAGGAGGTCGAAGGGGTTCGCGGCGATGTCGCCGGCGTCGGCGACCTGCTGCGCGCCGAAGGGCTCGACCTCGAGGCCGGGGTGGTACGGGCGCAGGAGCTTCGAGCCCGCGCGCACCGCGCCGGGGCCGAAGCGCGCACCCGGGCGGTACGAGACACCGGAGTCGAACGGGACGCCGACGATCGCGACGTCGCAGCGCGGCACCTGGTCGAGGCGCGGCAGGCGCGCGAACGTGTCGGGTCCGGCGAAGCGCGGGATGCGCGTGGCGTCCGGCGGTCCGACGATGTCTGCCATCACGCCTCCCCGAACGGGACGTAGCCCGGCGCGGCGAGCGGCCACGGCGCGGCCCGTTCCCACTCCGCGGCGATGCCGAGGAGGAGGTCCTCGCCGTCGCGCGGGCCGGTGAACTGTAGGCCGAACGGCACGCCCGAGGCGAACGTCCCCGCGGGGACGGAGATCCCCGGCGCGCCCGCGAGGTTCTGGCAGTTCACGTTGTAGACGTCGTCGGTCGGCGCGATCGCGTCGCTGCCCGGCAGCGGTCCCTCGGCGAGCCAGCCCGCGGCGGCGAGCGTCGGCGTCGCGATGACCGCGTCGCCCGCGAGCACCGCCGCGAGCTCCTTCCGGTAGCCGGGCATCCGGGCGAGCGCCGCCTTACGCGCGCCGTCGCCGAGCGACAGGCCGAGGCGCAGGAACTCC
>JBJTYK010000199.1:0-2350 GCA_046082745.1 Actinomycetota bacterium
GTGGTTTGGCCACGTTGTACGGCAGGTCCGCCACCAGCACCCACCGCGGTGCCGAGGCGAGCAGCGCGAACCAGTCGGCGCGCATCGCATCGGCTTCGACCACTCGCACGTTGGAGTGGGGGGCGACCACCTCGCGGAGCACGGGCACGAGGCCACGGTCGACCTCCACCGCGAGTACGTCGGCGCCGGTGTCGGCGAGGGCCAGGGTGAGCGAGCCGAGCCCGGCGCCGATCTCGAGCACCCGGCGACCGGGACCGGCACCCGCGGCCTCCGCGATCGCGCGGGCGAGGTTCGGATCGACGAGGAAGTTCTGCCCGAGGGCCTTCGTCGGGCGGACGCCGTGGCGAGCGGCGAGGTCGCGGATCGCGCGCCGGCCGAGGCCGGGCGACGCGGTCAGGCGCAGCTCCAGGCTCCCCAGCCGTAGACGTGGGCGTACTGGATCGCCACCATCACGTTCGCGCGCCCGTTGTAGACGGAGTAGTTCGCGAACCCGAAGCGCGCGGCGCGCTCCGGCCAGTAGAGGATCGAATGCTGGAACACCCCGCCGACGCCGCTCCCCTGGCGGTAGGGGTTCATCCCCGACTCGCAGCTCGCGATCTCGATCGCCTTCTCGGCCCCGCCGGGCACGCTCCAGCGTTCGACGGCGCAGCGGATGAGCTTCGCGACCTCGGCGGGGCCGCCGCGCCAGTCGATGTTGCAGCCGGTGATGTCGGAGTGCGGCGCGGCCGCCGCGGCGGCGATGCGGGCCGCTTCGGCGGCGGCGGCGGCAGCCGCCGCCTCCTCCGCGCGACGCTTCTCCTCGGCGCGCGCGCGACGACGCTCGCGCGCGTCGCGGATCGCCTGGATGCGCTCGCGGCGTGCCTCCCGGCGTTCCCGGATCGCCTCGAGCCGCAGGCGCTGGCGCTCGAGCATCTCCTCGTAGATGAACCGGCTCTCCCACTTCCCCTCGGTGTCGAGCCGCAGGAACGTGAGCTCGGCGGAGTCCCCGGGGGCGATCTCGCCCGCCGAGTCGACGACGATGACCATGCCGTCCTCGAGGGGGGCGTTCGGTACCGGGGTGACGACGGCGCGGGGCCGGACGACGACCCCGGTCGTGGACAGGAGCTGACCGACGTCGTCGGTCAGGGTCCGCAGCTGCCGGGACTGGCCGTCCACGACGAGGATGACCTGCTTCTGGTCCGTGAGGAACAGGGAGCCCACGACGAAGGAGGCGACCGCCAGGGTGAGGTTCGCCGCGCGGCGGCGCTTCCGGTGGCGACGGAGCCTGCTCGGTTCCATGGCCCACCCTCCATCCGTCTCGGCCCGCGTCGGGACCTCGGGAGAGGCTTCAGGGGAGGCGCCCGGGCCTGCTCGGGCGTGTGCCGACGCTACCAGAGGCTCAAACCGTGGGCAAACCTCGGTCCGGGCGCACGGAGGCTGGGTCGGGGGCGCCTCAGCCCATGCGAGGGAAGGCCCGGCGGGCGTTCTCCACGCTCGCCGCACGCACGATCGCGGGGTCCTCCCCCCGGGCCTCGGCGAGGGCCCCGACCACGTCGAGGACGTTCCGGGGGGTGTTGTCCCGGCCCCGGAGGCGCTGGGGGGCGAGGAACGGGCTGTCGGTCTCCGTGAGGAGGCGGTCGAGGGGCACGGCCGCGGCGGCCTCCCGCAGGTGGGGGTTCCGGGGGTAGGTGACGTTGCCGGCGAAGGAGAGGAAGTAGCCCCGGGCCGCGCACTCCCGGGCGATCGCGGCGTCGCCGCTGAAGCAGTGGAGGACGACCCCGGCGGACCCGACCTCGGCGAGGAGCTCGAGCATCCGGGGCCAGGCGTCGCGGACGTGGATCACGAGGGGCACGCCGGCCTCCTCCGCGATGCGCGCCTGGACGAGGAAGACGCGCTCCTGGTCCTCGACCGGCGCCCCCATCCGGAAGAAGTCGAGCCCGGTCTCGCCGACCGCGACGGTGCGCGGGTCGTGGACGAGTTCCTCGAGCGCGCGGCCCGCGGCCGCGTCGAACTCCCCCGCGGAGTTCGGGTGGTGGCCCGCGGTCGCGAACACGCCGGCGAAGGACTCCGCGAACTCGAGGCTCCGCCGGCTCGTCTCGGGATCGATGCCGACGCACACGAGGCGACCGACGCCCTCGGCGCGTGCCTCGGCGACCGCGGCGGCGGGATCCTCGAGGAGGAACAGGTGACAGTGGGTGTCGACGCCGTTCGGCGCGAGGACGTCGCTCATCCCTCGAGCCTCGGGAACAGCGACTCGCCCTTCGTCGTGGCGGTGCCGGGGGCGAGCCCGCCCCAGCGCGCCGCCGCCGGTGCCGGCCAGGCCAGCGTCAGGCGCGCGCTGCGGCGCCAGGCAGCGCCGACGAGGGCGCCG
>JBJTYK010000200.1:0-13573 GCA_046082745.1 Actinomycetota bacterium
CTCGCGGGCATCGGCGCCGGATGGCGCCTCTACCGCGAGCGCCGCGACGCCGACCCGGTCCTCGCGCTGCCGGGCGTCGAGGTCCTGCGCCGGAAGTACTACCTCGACGACCTCTACCTCGGCGGCATCGTCCGGCCGGTCCGCGATCGGCTCTCGGCGGCCGTCTACTGGACGAACCAGCACGTCCTCGATCGGGTCGTGAACGGCGCGGCCGGGACGGCGAGGGCGGCCGCCGTCGGCGTCATGGACGTCGACCGCAACCTCATCGATCGCGCCGTGAACGGGGCGGCCGCGCTCACGGGGTTCGTCGGTGGGGTGCTCCGCTACGTGCAGTCCGGGAACGTCCAGCGGTACGCGGCGTTCCTGTTCACCGGCCTGGTCATCCTGGCCGTCGTCTTCACTCGGGTCTGAGCAGAGGGGGAAGGGCATGAGCTGGAACGGATGGGCCATCTCGATCGCGACGTTCCTGCCGCTCGTGGGGGCGATCGTGATCGCGCTCGTGCCCTCGAGCCGGGACCGGCTCGCGCGCGGGCTCGGCATCGCGGTCACCGGGGTGGCGATGCTCGTGGCGATCGCGATCGCGCTGGGCTTCGACTACGGACGCGGCGAGGAGCTGCAGTTCACGAACGACCTGTCGTGGATCCCGGCGCTGAACGCCCGGTACCACGTGGGCATCGACGGCATCAGCATGCCGCTGTTCGTGCTGACCTTCGTCCTGTCGTTCCTCTGCGCGATCTACACCTGGCGCTACGTCCCGAAGCCGGGGAACGCGAAGGCCTTCGTCGCCCTCATGCTCCTGCTCGAGACCGGCATGGCGGGCACGTTCATCGCCTTCGACCTCATCCTGTTCTTCGTGTTCTGGGAGCTCGTGCTCGTGCCGATGTACTTCCTCATCGCGGTGTGGGGGAGCGCGAACCGCGAGTACGCGGCGATCAAGTTCTTCCTCTACACGCTCTTCGGGTCGGTGTTCATGCTCCTCGGCTTCCTCGCGATGTACTTCCGCTCCGACATCGGCGGCGGCCAGCACACGTTCGACATCCTGCAGCTCCAGGCGTTCGCGGCGAACGGGGGCTTCACCGAGGGCTTCCAGCTCGTGTGCTTCGGGGCGGTCGCGCTCGGGTTCGCGGTGAAGGTGCCGATGTGGCCCTTCCACACGTGGCTCCCCGACGCCCACACCGAGGCCCCGACGATCGGGTCGGTGCTCCTCGCCGGGGTCATGCTGAAGATGGGCACGTACGGGTTCGTGCGCATCGCCCTGCCGATCCTCCCGGACGGTGCCCGGGCGTACGCGCCGTGGATCGGGCTCCTGTCCGCGATCGCCATCGTCTACGCGGCGCTCGCCTGCCTCGCGCAGCGCGACCTCAAGCGCCTCATCGCGTTCTCGTCGGTCGGGCACATGGGCTTCGTGATGCTCGGCATCGCGACGCTCACGACGGTCGGCATCAACGCCGCGATCTTCGGGATGGTCGCCCACGGCCTCATCACGGGCATGCTCTTCTTCTCGGTCGGCTCGCTCTACGACCGGTACCACACGCGCGAGATCTCGGAGATCGGCGGCGGGATGATGCAGAAGATGCCGTTCCTCGCGGGCATCTTCGCGTTCGTCTCGATCGCCTCGCTCGGGCTGCCGGGCCTCGCCGGGTTCTGGGGCGAGGTCATGGCGCTCCTGTCGGCCTTCCGGCCCTCGGAGGTGCTCTCGACGGGGCTGTTCCGGGTGTTCATGGTCGCGGGCGGCATCGGCACCATCCTCACGGCGGGCTACTTCCTCTGGATGCTCCAGCGCGTGAACATGGGCGAGGTCCCGGAACGCTGGAACGGCTCCGCGTTCGACGACGTCCTGCCGGTGGAGTGGATCTCCTGGGCCCCGCTCCTCGTCGGGATCGTCCTGCTCGGCGTCTACCCGCGGATCGTCTTCGGCGCGACGGACGGGCCGGTCGAGACCCTCGTCCGCCTGCTGGGGGCCTAGGTGCTGCCGAACCCCAGCATCGACCTGCGCGCGCTCGCGCCGGAGATCGTCCTGTCGGCGACGCTCATCGTGCAGCTCGTCGTCGACGCGTTCCTGCCGGCGCGTCGGGCCTGGCTCGGGATGCCGCTCGCGCTCCTCGGCGTGCTCGGCGCGCTCGGGGCGGCGGTCACGCTCGTGGGGCAGACCCGGTCGACCTTCGACGGGATGTTCGTCGTCGACGACTTCGCCCTGCTCTTCAAGATCTTCTTCCTCGCGGTCGGGGCGGTCGTCCTCCTCGTCTCGCTCCGCTACCTCCGTGACGGTCGGTACTACCAGGGCGAGTACTACTTCCTGCTCGTCACGGCGTTCCTCGGGTGCTCGCTCATGCCCTCGTCGCGGAACCTCCTCATGCTCTTCATCGCCCTCGAGCTCGTGTCGGCGCCGGGGTTCCTCGTCGCGGCGTTCCGCAAGACCGACCCCCGGTCGAACGAGGCGGGCCTGAAGTTCTTCCTCATCGGGGTGCTCTCGACCGCGGTGATGCTCTACGGCATGAGCCTCGTCTACGGCCTCACCGGGACCCTCGACCTCGCGGGGATCGGCGACGCGCTCGCCTCGCCGCTCGGGGCCGGGAGGGACTCCATCGCGCTCGCGGCGATCCTCTTCATCGTCGCGGGCTTCGCGTTCAAGGTCTCGGCGGTGCCGTTCCAGTTCTGGGCGCCCGACACCTACGAGGGGTCGCCGACGCCGGTCGCGGCGTTCCTCGCGACGGCGTCGAAGGCGGCCGGCTTCGCGGGCCTCCTCCAGGTGATGTTCGTCGCGTTCCCGGCCCAGCACGCGGCGTGGGCGCCGGTCTTCGCGGTCCTGTCGATCCTCACGATGACGATCGGGAACCTCGTCGCGCTCCAGCAGCGTCAGGTCGTCCGCCTGCTCGCGTACTCGAGCATCGCGCAGGCGGGCTACATCCTCCTGCCGTTCGCGCTCGTCTCCGCGGACCCCGCCGGCAACGCGCAGGCGTTCTCGTCGGCGGTGACCTACATCCTCATCTACGCGATCATGACGCTCGGCGCGTTCGCGGTCGTCATCGCGGTCTCGCGGGAGTCGCGCGGGCTCCTCCTCGACGACTTCGCGGGCCTCGGCCGCCGCGCGCCGCTCCTCGCGGTCGGGATGACGGTCTTCATGGTCTCGCTCGCCGGCATCCCGCCGACCGCGGGGTTCTGGGCGAAGGTCTTCGTGTTCTCCGCCGCGATCGAGCGGGGCGGCATCGGCGTCACGCTCGCGATCGTGATGGTCGTGAACTCCGTCGTGAGCCTCGCGTACTACCTCGCGCTCCCGCGGCAGATGATGCTCGGGGCCCCCGCGAGCGACCGGCCGTTCCGCGCGCCCGTGCTCGCGACCGCGGTCTCGGTGCTCGCGCTCGTCGCGGTGCTCGGCGTCGGCGTCTACCCGCAGGCGCTCGCCCACTTCCCGCCGCTCGCGACGCTCGTCGGCGGTTAGCGGCGCGGGGGAGCGGGGCGGCGGCGCCGGCCGAGCGCCCGCCGCTCAGTCGAGGAGGGCCGTGAGCGAGGTGATGACGCCGTCGGCCGGCGCCGCCGCCCCGCGGTCGATCCGCAGCGCGCGGATGCCGACCGCCGTCGCCCCGTCGACGAAGCCCTGCTGGTCGTCGACGAACACGGCATCCGCGGGTTCGGCCCCGAGCCGCGCGAGCGCCTCGAGGTAGATGCCGGGTTCGGGCTTCATCGACCCCACCTCGAACGACAGGACGATCGCGTCCATCTCCGCGGCGAGCGCGAGGCCGTCGACGACGGTCCGCGTGCCGTGCGAGCAGTTCGAGACGAGGGCGGTCGGGATCCCGCGCTCGCGGAGGCCGCGGAGCGCCGGGAGGGCGTCGTCGTGGAGGTGGATGCCGCCCTCGAGGTGCTCGCGCTCGAGCCCGACGAGTTCCTCGACGAGCGCCGGTTCGGGTTCGACGCCCGCCGCCGCGAGCACCGCCCGCAGGTCGCCCTCCGGGCTCCCGTACACGCCGGTGCCGCGCGCCTCGATCGTCGCGCCGAAGGCGTCCATGAGCCGGCGCTCCGGGAGCCCGAGCCGGACCTCCATCCGACGGCGCAGCGCCGCCCACTCGCTCCAGACGAGCGTGTCGTAGAGATCGATGAGCGCGACCGCGGGCACGGGGTGCGGGCCTACGAGACGAGCTCGGCGCAGAACTCCCCGAAGGCGTCGACGTAGCGGCGGATGTCGGCCTCGTCGTGCTGGACCGAGATCGTCCACTGCTCCTCGTCGCCGGGCGTCATGAAGATGCCGCGGTTGATCATCCACGGGTAGGACGCCTGGAAGAGCTCCGGCATCGTCTCGAGGAAGTCCCGGTAGTTGCGGAGCGGCTGCTTGCGGTACGAGACGCAGCCCTTCGCCCCGAGGTCCACCGTGTGCGCCGGGATCCCCGACTCGTCGATCGCCCGCTGGCAGCCCTCCGCGAGGAGGGTGCCGAGCTTGCCGAGGTGGTCGTAGGCGTCGCGCGTGAGGATCTTCGTGAGCGCCGCGAGCCCGGCCGCCGTCGACAGGGGGTTCCCGTTGAAGGTGCCCTGCTGCGCGGTGCCGCGGGTCACGACCTCCATGAGGTTCGCGTCGCCGCCGAACGCCCCGATCGTCGCGCCGCCCCCGATCGCCTTCGCCCACGCCGCGAGGTGCGGCTGGACGCCGAAGCGCTCGGCCGCGCCGCCGTAGGCGATCGTGCCGCCGCACTTCACCTCGTCGAAGATCAGCACGGTGCCGTTGCGGTCGCAGAGGTCGCGGAGCGCCTGCAGGTAGCCCGGCTCCGGGATCACGATCCCGATGTTCATCATCACGGGCTCGAGGATGAGGGCCGCGATCTCGTCGCCCCGCTCCGCGAAGAGGTTCTCGACCGCCTTCGCGTCGTTGTACGGGACGATGATCGTGTTCTCCCACATCGCCTTCGGCACGCCGCGCGAGGTCGGGCGCGTCGTGTACGCGGTCCCGGCGGCGTCGGCGGAGTCGCCCGAGACCGTGTTGCGCATGTTCAGGACGTCCGCCTCGGGGACGACCGAGAAGAGCACCGCGTCGTGGTGGCCGTGGTACGACCCCTCCATCTTCACGATGCGGTCGCGGCCGGTCGCCGCGCGGGCGACCCGGATCGCGCTCATCGTCGCCTCGGTGCCCGTGTTCACGTAGCGCATCTGCTCGCAGCCGAAGCGCTGGCAGATCTCCTCGGCGAGGGCGACCGCGCGCTCCGTCGTCACGGCGAAGTGGACGCCCTCCGTCGCGGCCTTCTGGATGGCCTCGACGATGACGGGGTGGGCGTGGCCGACGACGTTCACGCCGAACCCGCCGTGGCAGTCGACGTACTCCGCGCCGTCGACGTCCCAGACCTTCGAGCCCCGGCCGCGCTCGAGGTAGATCGGGTACGGGCTGGCGGCCTGGAAGTTCGAGATGACGCCGAGCGGGAGGCTCTTCACCGCCCGGGCGTGGAGCTTCTCGGACCCGGGGGTCCGGTCCAGCAACTTCCGGTGCTCCTGCGCCGCGATCTGCGCGGCGCGCGTGGTCAGTCGGTCGAGATCCACGCGTACCACCTCCAATGCCCCCCGAGCCTACCGGGGCCCCCTCGCGCCGGGCAAGGGTGACCCCCCCGGTCCGTGCGGAGAACCCCGGGTCAGCGCCCGGCCCGGCCTCAGGGGCGGAAGTTCGTGAACTGCAGGGGGAGGCCGAAGTCGTGGCCGCGCACCGCCTGGATCACGGTCTGGAGGTCGTCTTTCTTCTTGCCGACGACCCGTACCTGCGTGCCCTGGATCTGGGCCTGCACCTTCGCGCCGGAGGCCTTGATGAACTTCGTGAGCTCCTTCGCCTTCTCGTCGGAGATGCCGACGGTCACGTGGATCGACTGGCGGAAGCTCCCCTTCGCCGCGGGCTGGACCGGCCCGGGGGACAGCGCCTTCAGCGAGATCTCGCGCTTCACGGCCTTCTCCTTCAGGACCTCGAGGGCCGCCTTCAGGCGGTCCTCCGTCGAGGAGCGGATCTCGATGAGCTTGTCGTCGCGGGTGATCGCGGTGTCGGTTCCCTTGAAGTCGAACCGTTGGGCGATCTCGCGCTGCGCCTGGTCGATCGCGTTCGTGAGCTCCGGCATGGAGACCTCGGACACGATGTCGAACGAGAAGTCCTGTGGCATGCGCTAATCTTAGCCCCGCGGTGGGATGCCCGAGTGGCCAAAGGGAGCGGTCTGTAAAATCGCCGGCGTAGCCTACGGAGGTTCGAATCCTCCTCCCACCACCCCCCAGACGGCTCCGCTTGTCCGGTTCCGCGCCCCGGCGTAGCGTGCGGGCGTGTCCCGTCCGAGTCAGCAGCAATCCCACGAGGAATCCCTCGGAGCGCTGACGGCTGGGCTCGCCCGGGCGGCGACGGACGAGGAGTTCGCGCAGCTCGCCGACGCGGCCATCCGGCAGGTCGTCCCCGATGCGCAGGTGATCGTCCGGGCCGAAGGGGCCGACGGCAGGCTCCATGCGTTGGGCGAATGGGGCACGCGGTTGCCGCCGATCGACCCTCGGGTCGCGGACGCGTTCCCCGGCACGGACACGCTCACCGCGGGACGACCGCGGTGGGACGTACCGGAGGCGGCATGGGAAGCGGCGATGGATCGCTGGTGGGAACGAGCCGGCATGCCGCCGGTCCGTTCTGGAGCCATCGGCACCGGGAACCTGTTGCCGCTCACCACCGGGCGTGCGCCGATCGGCGCGCTCATCGTGGTGATGCGCGATGGCCGAAGTCTCGAGGAGTGGGAGCGCCTGTTCCTGCTCGCCGTCGCCGGGCAGCTCGCGCAGGCACTGTTCCGCGTCCGCTCGCTCGAGCGCGAACGGACGGCTCGGCTCGTGGCCGAGCGCGCGCGGATGCGCCTCGCCTTCCTGAGCGAGATGACGACGACGCTCGTCCCGCTCTCGCGCGAGGCGCTCGCCGACCCCTGGACGTTCCTGCGACGGTTCGCGGGGATGGCCGTCCCGCGGCTCGCCGACGCGTGCTTCGTGCGGACCTACGACGCGGAGGGCGGGATGCGTCTCGTCGTGGCCGTCGGGCCCGACGAGGTCGTCGACCGCCTCCTCCCGCTCGTCGAGACGCCCCTGCGGGAGGCGTCCCGCGAGGCGCTCCTGCGCGGCGAGGCGGTCGTCTACCCCCGGCTCGACGTGGACCGGATCCGGGCGATCGATCCGGACATCCTCGGGCGGACCGGCGGTGCGCTCGAGGACATGAGCGCGCTGGCCCACCTGCCCGTCGTTGACGAGCGGGGGACGGTGGGCGTCGTGTCCCTCGTCTGCTCCCGGAGGGTGTCGGACCGCGCGTTCGATCCGGACGAGGACGTCCCGTTCTTCCGGGAACTGGCGTCGCGGTTCGGGATGCTGCTGCGGTCCGCGGAGGACGTCGGCCGCGGCCGACGCATCGTCGAGACCTTCCAGCAGGCGATGCTCCCCGAGGTGCTCCCGGAGGTCCCCGGGGTCGAGAGCGCGGCGCGGTACCTGCCCGCGAGCGACGAGTTCGGGGTCGGCGGCGACTGGTACGAGCTCGTGGAGCTCGACGCCGGTCGCCTCGTCGCGGCGGTCGGGGACGTCGTCGGGACCGGCGTCGAGGCCGCGGCGAGGATGGGCGAGTACCGCTACGCGATGCGGGCGCTCACGATCGAGGGCCTGGGGACGGCGCGGCTCCTCGAGCGGCTCTCGGAGCTCGGTGTCGGGTCGCCGAACGGCTTCGCGACGACGTTCGCCCTCATCCTCGATCCCGCGACGAGGACCGTGCGGTACTCGAGCGCGGGCCACCCTCCGTGCCTCGTCGCGCGTGCCGACGGCACCACCGTCCTCCTCGAGGACGCGACCTCGATGCCGCTCGGCGTCGAGTCGGGCATCGCGTACCCGGAGGCCGTCTTCGCGCTCGAACCCGGCGACACGGTCGTGCTCTTCACCGACGGCCTCGTCGAGCGACGCGACGAGAGCATCGACGAGGGCCTCGCCCGCCTCCGGACGGTCGCGGCCGAGGCGGCGCGCGGGTCGGACGACGTCGAGGCGTTCGTCGAGACGCTCGTCGAGCGGCTCGTCCCCGAGGGCGAACGCGACGACGACGTGGCGGTGCTCGCGATCCGGTACCTGTCGCGACCGCTCCGCTTCGAGCTCTCGCTCCCGCCGGTCCCCGCGTCGGTCGGCGCGTTCCGGAGCGCGTTCGCGGACTGGCTCGACGGCGCGGGCGTCGGGGAGGGGGACGCCCGCGATCTCACGCTCGCGGTGAGCGAGGCCTGCTCGAACGCGGTGGAGCACGGCGGGTTGCCGGGCGCGGAGGTCGTGCTCGTGGCCGAGATCTGGGGCGAGGAGGCGGTCGTCTCCGTCCGCGACGGCGGCCGCTGGCGGCCGCCGTCGCTCCGCCCCGACCGGGGCCGCGGTCTCCAGATCCTCCGCAGCGTCACGGACGCGATCGACGTCCGCCGACGGCCGGGCGGCACCGAGGTCCGGATGCGCCGCCGGCTCGCGGAACGGCGCTAGCCGCGTTCGTCGCGTGTCGCGCTAGCCGCGTGCGCCGACGGTGACGAGGTCGCCGACCGCGACGCCGCGTTCGGCGAAGAGGCCCCGTCGCACCTCGAGGGCGCCGACGAAGTCGACCCCCGGCGAGTACTCGGGGCAGTCCTCCTCGCGGCAGAGCGGCATGTCGAGGATCGCGACGATCCGCCCGTCGGCGCCCCAGAACGCGATCGAGAGCGGGATGAGCGTGTCGCGCATCCAGAAGGAGCCGCGGGTCGGCCCGTCGAAGAGGAACCGCATGCCGCCGTCGTCGGGGACCTCGGGCCGGCCCATGAGGCCGCGGGCGCGTTCCTCCTCGGAGTCCGCCGTCTCGACGGAGAGCGTGACCTCGCCGGCGTCGGTGCGGATCACGAACGGGACGCGCTCGCCGGGGACGCTCGACCCGGTTGTCCCGTCGCCGCACGCGGTGAGGGCGAGGGCCAGCGCGACCACGACCACCACCGCTCGCATTCTGCGCATGACTGCATAGAACCACGCTGCGGCCACCGCCGTTGCTATCATCGAGCCGGCCCGCCGGAGTAGCTCAGGGGCAGAGCACCTCCATGGTAAGGAGGGGGTCGGGGGTTCAAATCCCCCCTCCGGCTCCACCGCCGCAGCCGGCGGCGCCCCTCCCGCAGGAGGTCCATCCGTGAACGCGGAACCGACGCCGCGGATGCCCGTCGTGTACCTCGGTCACGGCGCGCCGATGCTCCTCGAGGACGAGCGCTGGGTGGGCGAACTCGCGTCCTGGGCGCGCGCGCTCCCGCGTCCGAAGCGGATCCTCATCGTCTCCGCGCACTGGGAGAGCGCGCCGACCTCGATGAGCTCGACCGTCGGCGCGCCGCTCGTCTACGACTTCTCCGGGTTCCCGCAGCACTACTACGAGATGACGTACGCGTCGCCGCCCGCGCCGGACCTCGCGGCGGACGTGCGCGGGCTGCTCCCCGACGGGGAACCGGTCGCCGACCGGCCGGATCGCGGCCTCGACCACGGGGCCTGGGTGCCGCTCAAGGCGATGTTCCCGGAGGCGGACGTGCCGGTGCTGCAACTCTCGATGCCCGACCTCGATTCGCGGCACCTCTTCGACCTCGGACGCCGGCTCGCGCCGCTCCGCGACGACGGGACGCTCATCGTCGGCAGCGGGTTCCTCACGCACGGGCTCCCGTTCATCCACGACTACATCGGCCTCACGGGGGCGGACGCGCCGGCCCCCGCGTGGTCGCGCGAGTTCGACGCGTGGGCGTCGGAGGCGCTCGACCGCGGTGACGTCGACGAACTCATGGCGTTCCGGGACCGCGCGCCGGGGATGCCGTACGCCCACCCGACCGTGGAGCACTTCGCGCCGCTGTTCGTGACGCTCGGCGCGGCGTCGCGACCCGACACCGCGCCGAGCACCGCCATCGAGGGCTTCTGGTGGGGCCTCTCGAAGCGCGCGTTCCAGGCCGACTGACCGGATCGCGGGGGCCCGTCCCGCGCCGTCCGGGGTTCCTCTACATTCGCCCCGACATGGGTGCGCGCGTGCGGTACGGGCTCGTCGGGACGGGGGATCGCGGGGTCGACATGTTCGCGCGCCCGCTCCGCACGGAGTTCGCCGACGTCGCGGAGCTCGTCGGGATGTACGACGCGAACCCGCTCCGGGCCGCCGCCGCGGCCGAGCTCGCCGGGGGCGGGGTGCCGGTCCTCGGGTCGTTCGAGGCGCTCCTCGCCGAGCGCCCCGACGTCGTCCTCGTCGCGACGAAGGACTCGACGCACGACCGCTACATCGTGGGCGCGCTCGAGGCCGGGGTCGACGTGATCACCGAGAAGCCGATGACGATCGACGCGGCACGCTGTCGGGCGATCCTCGACGCTCGCGAGCGGTCGGGTCGCAGCGTCCGCGTGGCCTTCAACTACCGGTGGGCGTCGATCTTCGCGGAGGCGAAGCGCCTCCTCGTCGAGGGCGCGATCGGGGAGGTGCGCTCCGTCGACTTCCACTGGTACCTCGACACCGAGCACGGCGCCGACTACTTCCGGCGGTGGCATCGGCGGATGGCGGACTCCGGCGGGCTCTTCGTCCACAAGGCGACGCACCACTTCGACCTCGTGAACTGGTGGCTCGACGACCGGCCGGAGGCGGTGACCGCGGACGGGGCGCTCCTCGTCTACGGCGCGAACGGTCCGTTCCGCGCGGAGCGGTGCTCCGGCTGCGCGCACGCCGACGCGTGCGCGTTCCACGTCGATGTCGGCTCCGATCCGTACTTCCGCAGCCTCTACCTCGAGGCGGAATCCGCCGACGGCTACCTGCGAGACGGCTGCGTGTTCGACGGGTCGATCGACATCTTCGACACGATGTCGGCGACGGTGCGGTACCGGCGCGGTGCGCGGATGACGTACTCGCTCGTCGCCTACGCCGCGTACGAGGGGGTGCGGGTCGCCCTGAACGGAACGGCGGGGCGGCTCGAGATCGAGGCGATCGACGGGCGCGGCGAGGCCGACGAGATCCGGCTGTTCCCGCTGGGTTCCCGTGGGGAGGGGCGCGTCGTTCGGGTCCCGCGCGACGGCGACGGCCACGACGGCGCGGACGCACGGCTCCGCGAGGCGCTGTTCCGCGGGGCGACGCAGGATCCGCTCGGCCGCCTCGCCGATGCGCTCGACGGCGCGTACTCGATCCTCGTCGGGGTCGCGGCGAACGCGAGCGTCGCGCGCGGCGGCTGGGTCGGGATCGGGGACCTGCTCGGGGACGCCGCGTGAGGATCCTCGCCGGCGCCGACACCCGCGCGATCACGCCGCCGGTCGGCGAGCCGGATCGGCCCGTGTTCCTCGCGGGGTTCCAGGGCGACCGGCGTGCGACCGACGTCGAGTCGGACCTGCGCGTCCGCACGGTCGCGCTCGCCGAAGCGGGCGGCCGCCCGTTCGTCCTCGCGGTGTGCGACGTGATCGGACTCCTGCGGGCGGAGACGCTCGCGATCCGCGCAGCCGTCGCAGACCTCGGCGCCGACGTCGTCGTCGCCGCGACGCACACGCACAGCGGTCCCGACACGATCGGGCTCTGGGGTCCCGACGAGGCGACGCGGGGCGTGGACGATGCGCACCTCGCCGAGGTCGTCACGGCCGTCGCCGCGAGCGTGCGCGCCGCCGTCGCCGCCCTCGAGCCGGCGACGTTCTCCGCGGCCACCTGCGACGTGGACGGCGTGATCCGCAACACCCGCGACCCCGACGTCCTGGACCGACAGGTCGGCGTGCTCGCGGTGGACCGTCCAGACGGTGGCGCGATCGCGACGCTCGTGAACGTCGGCATGCATCCCGAGGTCCTCGACGGCGACTCCGCGCTCGTCTCGCCGGACGTCGCGGGCGCGACGTGCGCCGTGCTCGAGCGCGTGCGCGGGGGCGTCGCGGTGTGGGCGAGCGGCGACCTCGGCGGGATGCAGTCGCCGGAGGAGGGACCGCGCACGACCGCGGAGATGCGGCGGAAGGCGGACGTCGTGGCGGACGCGGCGCTCGCGGGGGAGCAGCGCGTGCGCTTCCGTGGCGCCGAGGTGCGGCTGCCGCTGTGGAACCCCCGGTACCGCGCGGGGATCGCCTCGGGGCTCCTCCGCGGCGAGGTGACGGACGACGGCGCGCTCGTGACGGAGGTTGGGGTGCTCGACCTCGGGGTGGCGCGCGCGGCCTTCTGGCCGGGCGAGGTGCTCCCGCGGCTCGGGATGGCCTCGAAGGCCGCGCTCGCGACCCCGGTCCCGTTCCTCGTCGGTCTCGCGAACGACGAACTCGGCTACATCCTGCCCGACGCGGACTTCGTCGAACCCGACGACTGGGAGGACCCGGGCGACCGGTACGAGGAGAGCATGAGCGTCGGGCCGCGCACCGGCTCGCTCCTCACCGCGGCGATCGCGGAACTCCTCGCCGCCGACTGATCGGTCGGCGGAGCCTCAGAACTCCCGGTCGCGCGAGCCCCCCTCGGTACGGGCGGTCGTCGAGCAGGCGTTGCCCGCGCGGTCGGTGGCCGCGGCGGACGGCGTCCAGATCGCCCACCCGCCGTTCGAGCCGGCGACCGCGTCCGCCGACCCCGGCGTGCCGAGCGTGACGGTGACCGTCCCACCGGCGAGCGTCATCGTCGAGGCCGTACCGGTCGCACCGAACGCGACCGAGGCCGAGACGTAGTCGCTGCGTTCGAGGCTCACGCTCCCGAGCGGGAGCTGTACGGCGTTCGAGGCGTTCCAGACCGTGAGGACGTCGTTGCCGGTTCCCCCGTCGGTGATCCGCACGACGACGCTCAACGATCCGATCCCGCTCCAGCCGGCGACGAGCGAGCTCGGTTGGAGCGGTTCGTTGAACGTGAAGACCGCCGTGTCCCCGGCATCGGCCCGCCCGAGGGTGCCGCCGTTCGTCGTCTGCCAGTCGGAGGCGATCGGAGCGAGGAGGTCGACCGCGACGGTCCCCGAGCGCCGGCCGACGTTGCCCGCGCCGTCCGTCGCGACGACCTCGAAGGCCGGCGTCGCGCCGTGCTGGAGGGAGGACGAGGCGACGAGGGCGGAACTGCGCCACCCGAACGTCGAGCCGTCGATCGTCCACGGACCGCCCGCCGACGACAGCGGCGACGCGGTGGCTCCTGCGGTGAGCGCTGAGAGGTCGGCGGTCACTCCCGCGATGCCCGTCGCGTCGTCGGTCGCGCGCGCGTAGACCCGATAGGTCCCGCCGGCGCGGAGGGAGCCGGAGACCGTTCCTCCATCGGGGGCGATCGCGACCGCGGCGACGGTGGGCGGCGTCGTGTCGGGCGGCGCGACGACGACCGTCGCGCCGCGCGGCCCCTCGCTCGCCGTCCAGGCGGAGCGGACCGCGCGCAGGCCGTAGGAGTACGTCCCCGTCGGCGCGGGCGAGTCGAGGCAACTCGTCCCCACGACGAGGGCCGCGCAGGAGCCCGCCGCCGACGCGGGACTCCCGGTGCCGTCGTAGCGGCGGACGACGACGCCGTCGAGCGTCGCGGACGGCGTCGGCCAGCGGATGACCGCACCCCCCGTGGTCGGCGACGGCGTCGGGGGTGGGGGGGGGGGGGGGGGGGGGGGGCGCACCTCCCTCCTACTCCCCCCCCCCCTCCCGTCCCCCCCCCTCCCCC
>JBJTYK010000201.1:0-2132 GCA_046082745.1 Actinomycetota bacterium
CGCGGGCCACGCCGCGGCGTTCCCACCGTCGTCCAGACGGAACCCGAAGTCGCCCTCGGCGGAGACCACGACGTCGGTGAACGTCTCACCGGTGATCGAGAGGTCGAACTCGCCGAGGGTCGAACCGTCCACGTCGCAGGACACGACACCGTCGCCGTACCGGAGTTCCACGGACCCGGTGCCAGCGCCGTCCTTGTCTCCGTAGGCGAACAGGGTTCCGGCGGTCACGGTGCAGGCATCCGCATTGACGACGGGCCCGGCGGCCTGCGCGGGCAGTGCGCCGATCACGCCGATCGCCTGGAACAGGCCGAGGCCGACTGCGGCCGCGGCGACGAGTCGCTTCTTCATGACGTGCTCCTCTCGATCAACACTGCCCCGCAGGGTACTCCAGTGCTCCGACCGGGCAAGCGGCGTTCGGTTAGCACTGGGAATGGAACGAGGCCCCGGGCTTTCGCCCGGGGCCTCGTCGGTTCGGAGCAGGAACCGCTTAGTTGATCTTGCCCAGCTCGCAGTGGTCGCGGACCTCGGCGAGGCAGGTGTCGGAACCCCGACCGCCCCACGCCTGGTCAGCACCCTTGCCACCACGGAGCTGGTCCGGGCCGTCGACGCCGTACATCACGTCGTCGCCCGCACCACCCTTGACGTAGTCGGCGTCGGCACCACCGTAGATGGTGTCCGCGCCGCCGTTGCCGATCAGGGTGTCGGCACCGCCACCGCCGAAGATGTCGTCGTCGCCGCCGCCACCTGCGAGGTAGTCGGCGCCGTCGAGACCGGCGATCGCGTCGTCGCCGCCGCCGCCGATGAAGGCGTTGGCGTTGTTGTCACCCGTGAGGGAGTCGTCCTCACCCGAGCCGATGTAGGCGTCGATCGTGCCCGTGACCTCGTCGTCACCGGCGTCGCTCATGACGTCCGCGCTCTCGGTCAGGTCGACCTCGATCGCCTCGCTGGAGTCCCCGTAGTACAGGGCCGCCGCGTTGTCGATCGAGTCCTCGCCGTCGCCGGGGGCCACCGTGTCGCCGCCGTTGGTGCCGGTCTCGTTGTCGGCGTCGATCTCGTCGTCGCCGTCATTGCCCCAGCACTGGTCGGAGTCGTCCACGGTGTCGCTGCCGTCGCTGCAGTCGAGGGAGTCGTCGCCGTCGCCACCGAAGAGCTTGTCGGTGCCGGCGTCGCCGCGCAGGGAGTCCTCTCCCTCGCCCGACTTCAGGACGTCATCGCCGTCGTTGCCCCAGCCCGTGACGTCGAGCGTCGCGTCCTCGGCGTCCAGGGTGTCGTCCCCGTCGCCACCCTTGAAGGTGAGCGAGGTGGCGTAGCGGATCTCGGCAGAGACGTCGCCGACCTCGAAGGCGTCATCCGCCATCGTCGCGGCGATGTCGTCCCGGACGTCGGTCACACCGGAGGCGTCGAGCTGGACGTCGTGGGCGGAGATGCGGACGGAGTCCAGCGCCGGCCACTCGGCCGCGTTGGCGCCGTCGTTCAGCTCCATCACGAAGTCACCCTCGGCCGCGACGACCACGTCCGCGAACGCCTCGGCGGTCACGGAGAGGTCGAAGTCGGTCTCGTCGCCATCCACGTCACAAGTCACGACGCCGTCGCTGTAGGACAGGGTCACGTCGCCCGGGGGCGGGTTCTCCTGCGTCAGCGTGAAGACGCCGGTGACGGTGGTGGTGACACCGATCTTCGGGTTGCTCGTGAAGCCGTCCAGCTGGAAGCTGGACGCCGTCGCGCTGACCACCGTGTAGTCCGTGCTGGTGTTCAGGGCCGCGGTGTTCGGGGCGGTGGTGTCGAACGACCCGGTGAAGCTGGTGAAGCGGACGGTGTCGCCGACCGAGACCGCGCCGGCATCCGGGGAAAGGATGTCCGCCGTCTTGCCGCTCGAACCGTCCTCCTCGATCGTGGCAGACAGGCCGAGGATCGTGGCCACGTCTCCATCTCCAAAGGCGAACAGCGTGCCAGCCGTGACGTAGCAGTCGTCACTGACCACGGAGGGGGCAGCCGCCTGTGCCGGCAGCGCACCCACCACGCTGAGCCCCTGGAACATGGCGAGGCTGATCGCCGCGATGGCGGCGAGTCGCTTCTTCATGTCAGTTGCTCCTCTCATCTCATCCGTGGGTTCCCCGGGGGGGGGGGGGGGG
>JBJTYK010000202.1:0-7354 GCA_046082745.1 Actinomycetota bacterium
CCGTCCTTGTCCGCAAGTGCGAGCATGCCTTCCCAGTCGGAACGGATGAACCCCGTGAGTTCAGCGTAGCCCGGCGATCCGACCGCGAGCCCCACGGCGGCCGCGTAGCGGTCCCCGAAGGTCTTCATGTCGTCCCACGTGATCACACCATCGTCGTTCGAATCCCACACACGGAAGAATCGCTCGAAGTTCCGCATCTGCAGAGTCGTCGCCATCTCACAGCCTCCGATTTCGCTTGCCACCCGAAAGGCGGGCTGAATGCCAGCCTCGCCGTCCGCGATAGTCGCGCAGGGCTGTCAGAAACGCAAGTCGAACATCGCGGGTTGCATGGGGCGCGAGACCCGAGCATCGTCCGCCAGCGCGCCGGGAGGGAGTCGAACCCCCAACCTTCTGATCCGTAGTCAGATGCTCTATCCATTGAGCTACCGGCGCTCGGGGGCAAGTGTAGCGGGGCGCGGCGCGACGGGACGCTCAGGCGCCCGCGACCGCGGCCGCGACCGCGCGCACGTGCCGCAGGTCCGTTCCGCAGCACCCGCCGAACACCGTGACGTCGCGGAGCACCTCGCGGAGCTTCCGGTAGCCGGCCGCGAGGTCCTCGGGATCCCCGTCGTCGAGCTCGGTGGCCTTGTCGAGTTCCGCGTGGCTCATCCGGGACGCGTTCGCCCGGATCGCGCGGATCCGACCGGTCCACGCGCCCGCATCGGCGAGCGCGCGCTCGATGTGGTCGGGGTGCGCGCAGTTCACGCCGAAGTACGCGAGGGAGCCGCCGGTCGCGTCGTCGACCGCGGCGATCGCATCCGCGAGGCGGGTCCCGTCCGGCAGCCGCCCGTCCACCTCGAGGGTGAAGTAGAGCATCGCCGGCACGCCGTGGTCGCGCGCCGCGAGCGCGATGCCGATCCCTTCCGCCGGATACGTGATCGTGCAGCCCGAGACGAGGTCGCAGCCGGCGTCGGCGAACACGCCGACCTGGTGGTCGTGGTAGCGCCGCGCATCCTCCGCGGTCATCGCGTGCTCGACGACGTAGCCGTCGCCCCTCGGTCCGATGAGGCCGCTCACCGCGATGGGCCCGACGCCCGCCGGCGCGGTGTCGCGGATGGCTCGGAGGAACGCCACGCCATCCCGGTCGAGCTCGTCGAGCCGCTCCTGCGCGTACCCGACGCGGGCACCCCAGTCGGGGTTGCTGCGCCACGACGGGGTCTCGAGGACGTAGCCGTACCCGTGCGCCGCCGCGGCCTCGAGGTGCGACCGGTAGAAGCGCTCGAGGATCGCCCTGCCGTCGTCGTCCTCGAGGAGCGGGAAGAGCGCGAACCCCGGGAGGTCGCGACCGGCGTGGTAGATGACATCGGTCTCGATGCCGGAGTCCGTGAGCATCCGGGCGCCGCGGAGCTGCGGCAGCGGGTCGAGGCGGTCGCGCATGGGTTCGGAAGCTCCTTCGGGTGGTCGGCGGGTCGGAGAGAGCGCGAGCCTACCCCGCGGACGGACCCGCGGTCGCGGTGCCGCCCCGCCCGATGCGCGGCAGGAGCGCGACCGCGGCGAGGCAGACGACGACGGCCGGCAGGGACGGGCTCGCGCCGACCCACACGACCGCGAAGCCGCCGACGATCGGTCCGACGGAGATGCCGAGGTCGAACGCGACGTTGAACAGGCCGTAGGCGCGACCGCGTTCGGCGACCGGCGCCGCGACCGTCACCGCGCCGCCCACCGCGGGGAACACGAACCCGTACCCGACGCCGTACACGACCATCGCCACCGTCGCGATCAGGATCGACGGCGTGAGCATGAGGAGCGCGCCCGACGCCGCGAGGCAGGAGAGCCCGACGACGGTCGCCGGCACCGGCCCCCGCTCGTCGACCGACCCCGCGACGCGACGCAGGAGCATGACGACGACGGCGATGACGCCGAAGAGCGACAGGAGTCCGCCGCTCGTCGCCCGCGAGAACCCGGCCGCCTCGAGGTCCACGGCGAAGAAGGCCGCGACCGTCCCGACCGCGAAGGTGTACGCGAACGTCCCGAGGTACGCGGCGCGGAGCATCGGGCGGGCGAGCAGGTCGCGCCAGGCGCCCGGCGCGCCGGGCGCAGGGATCGCGACCTCCGAGCGCGTCTCCCGGATGAGCCCGAGCGTGAGTCCGAGCCCGACGACGAGGAGCGCGGCGATCGTCCAGAAGACGGGATGGAACCCCTCCGGCCCGGTCGCGTGGGCACTCGCCTCTCCCCCGAACGCGGGCCCGAGCACGGCCGCGAGGCCGATGAGCGCGCCCGCGCGCCCGATCGCGCGCCCGCGTTGCCCGACCGGGGCAACGTCGCCGACGACGGTGAACACCGCCGCCGTGACCATCCCGCCCGCCGCGCCGTGGAGGACGCGCAGCGCGACGAGCGACGGGACCGAGTCCGCGAACGCATAGAGCGCGACCGCGATCGGGCTCACCGCGAGCGACCACACGAGCGTCCGGCGTCGGCCGTACCGGTCGACGAGCGCGCCGCCGACGACGTCGAAGACGAGGTTCGTGATCGAGTACGCGGCGACCGCCACGGCGATGCCGATCGGCCCCGCACCGAGCGCCTCCGCGTACGGGCCGGTGACGGGCAGGAGCGCGAAGTTGTCGACGAAGGCGAGAAACACGACCGCGAAGGTCGCGAACCGGCCGCCGCGTCCGGGGATGGTTGGCGGACGATCCTCGGACGCGGCGGCCGGCGTGCGCACGGCGCGAGTCTAGCGGCGGCTCACGCGGACGCGGTGCCGACGACGAGGAGCGCGACGTCGTCCCGGAGCGCCCCGCCCGCGAACGCGTCGAGGCGATCGAGCAATCGGTCGAGCCCCTCCTCGGCGGACTCGTCCGCGAGCGCGCGACCGGCCTCGGCCTCGAGGTCGAAGAACCGGCCGTCGGCGTCGCGCGCCTCCGCGATGCCGTCGGTGTAGAGCAGGAGGCGCTGTCCGGGGAGGATCGCGACGGTGCGCGGCCGCGGCGTCGCGCCGTAGCCGAGCGGGAGCGTCGGCGGCAGCTCGAGGGGCGTCGCCGAGGCGCCCGGCCCGACGAGCAGCGGCGACGGGTGGCCGCAGGACGCGAGCCGGACCTCGCCGTCGGCGAGCTCGGCGAGCAGAGCGGTCGCGAAGTCGGTCCCCCTCCCGTAGACCGTCGTCATCCCGTCGAGACGGTGCGCGAGCGCCACGAGATCCGGCGCGGTGAGCGCGGCCTCGCGGAACCCCCCGAGGATGAGCCCCGAGAGCCCGACCGCGTCGAGCCCGCGGCCGACGACGTCGCCGACGATGATCCGCACGCCGAACGGCGTGAGGACCGCCTCGTAGAAGTCGCCGCCGACGAGCGCTCCCTCGGCGGCAGAGCGGTAGCGCGCCGCGAGCCGCGTCGGCCCGACGCGTTCCGGGATCGGACGCAGGAGCGCCCGCTGCGCGGCGAGCGCGACGTCTTCCAGTCGCGCGAACGATCGTTCGCGACGCTCCCGCACGGTGGCGAGGACGATCGCCGAGACGACGACGAACAGCGAGATGCCGAGGCGGAGCAGGTGGAGCGGCGTGAAGTAGTCGCCCTCGACCCCGAGGACGATCGACCACGCGAACGCATACGCGCCGATGACGGCGGCGTACGCGGGTGGACAGAACAGCGCCGTCCCGACCGCGGCGAGGGAGAGCGTCCCGAAGAGCGAGAGATCGCGGGTGACGAGGTCGAGGGCGCCGAAGGCGGTGACCCAGACGACGGCCGCGAGGAGCACCATCGTCGGGCGCCGAACGAGTCGTGCCACGCGGTGCCTCCTCGCAGAGACGCACACCGTACCAGTGTTGCGCGGAGGGGCGATGGGGGCGGAGACGACAGGATTCGAACCTGTGAGGGAGCTCAACACCCCCTAACCGCTTAGCAGGCGGCTGCTTTCGGCCACTCAGCCACGTCTCCCGACCGCGCATTGTACGCGCGGCTAGGATGCCCCCTGAGCGTGCGTGCCGGGCTGCGAGCCGGGAGGGACCGATGGAGACCGCCACCTTCGGAGCGGGCTGCTTCTGGGGCGTCGAGTGGGTGTTCCGGCAGGTGCCGGGGGTCGTCGACGTCGCGTGCGGCTACAGCGGCGGGACGACCGAGCGCCCCACCTACGAGCAGGTCTGCAGCCACACGACGCGCCACGCCGAGGTCGTCCGGATCACCTTCGACCCCGACCGCGTCGGCTACGACCAGCTCCTCGAGGTCTTCTGGGCGATGCACGACCCGACGCAGGTGGACCGCCAGGGACCCGACGTCGGCGACCAGTACCGGTCGGTCATCTTCACGCACTCGCCGGCGCAGCGCGTCGTCGCGGAGGCATCGCGCGAGCGAGCGCAGGGTCGCTTCCCCGCGCCGATCGCCACGGCGATCGAACCCGCGCCGGCGTTCTGGCCCGCGGAGGAGTACCACCAGCGCTACTACGAGAAGACGCGCCACGAGCCGTACTGCCACGTGCTCCCGGTCGCGACGCTCCGCCACCTCGGCCTGATCCCGGCCTGACGCGCGAGGACCTCCCCGCGCGTGCGCGGGGAGGTCCCGGGAACCGACGTCCGCGAGCGCTACGAGCCGCCGGAGGAGGACCGCTTCGCCTTCTTACGGCGCGCTTCTCCTTCAACGACTTCGCGGCGACGCGCTTCTGGTTCTTGTCGCTGCCCTTGTCCTTCGACTTGCCCACGAGACACCTCCCGCACCGTCGAGACGGACCGGGGCATCATCCCACGGCTCGAGCGGCGACCCGCCGCGCGCCGACGCGACGACCTCCCGCAGGAGCGTCGAGGACAGGACGACGAACGCGAACGCCTCGGCGGCGGGCACGCGCCACGCGGCAACGCCCGACCCTGGCGCTGCGGCCCCGACGAGGAGGCCGGCGAGGACGAGGATCACCCCCGAGGCGACCGGTCCGCGGACGAGCGAGGCGGCCCCGGTGAGGACGAGGAGCGCCGCGAGGAGTCCGGCGAGGAGCGTCGGAGCGAGGTGCGCACCCACCCCGGGCGCCTACCCGGCGACCCGGAACCGGAACCGCGGGAGGGGTGGGATTCGAACCCACGGGCGGGTTGCCCCGCCACCGGTTTTCAAGACCGGCGCCTTCGTCCGCTCGGCCACCCTCCCGCGCAGCATCGTAGCGGGGGCGGCACCGGCCCCTTGCGCGATGTCGGTGGACGGTGGCACCATCGCCGGGTCGCCAGTGGTTCGGAGGAGGGGTGGCGATGCGCGGACTCGAGGCCCACGGAGGTGCCGGTCCGCTCGGCGCGGGCGCCGAGCACCTCCGCCACGCGCCGGCCGTCCTCTACATCTGCACCGACGAGGACCGCTGCCGACCGCTCGAGGTGAGCGAGGGCTGCCGCACGGTCCTCGGCTACCGCCCCGAGGACTTCGATCTCGACCTCTGCAACCGCATCGTCCACCCGGAGGACCGACTCGCGGTCGAGCGCCGCTGGCGCGACGCGCGCGCACGGCGTCAGGCGTACCGCTCGATCCACCGGCTCCTGCGCGCCGACGGCCGCACCGTGTGGGTCTACGACCAGGCGGTACCGGTGACCGACGCGACGGCGAGCGGCACCCTCTGGCACGGCGTCTTCACCGACATCACGGAGCTCCGCGAGCGCGAGGAGGCCTTCCGCGAGAGCGAGCAGCGCTACCGGTCGCTCGTCGAGCACGTCCCGGCGATCGTCTACCGCGCCGCGCCCGACGACGACCGCACCGTCCTCTACGTGAGCCCGCAGATCGAGGCCTCGCTCGGCTACTCGCTCGGCGAATGGCTCGACCAGGCCGACATCTGGACCGAGCTCCTCCACCCCGACGACCGCGAGGCAGTCCTCGCCGAGATGGACCGGTGCAACGAGACCGGCGGTCGCTTCGAGGCCGAGTACCGGCTCATCGCGAGCGACGGGCGGGCCATCTGGTTCCGCGACGTCGCGACCCTCGTCCACGGTGAGGACGGCGCACCGCTCTACTGGCAGGGCCTGCAGCTCGACGTCACCGAGCACCACCGCCTCGAGGAGCGCCTCCTCGAGGCGACCTTCTTCCTCGAGGAGCGCGTGAAGGAACGCACGGCGGAACTCGAGGAGGCGAACGCCTTCCTCGCGCTCGAGGTCGAGGACCGCCGCGCCGCCGAGGCCGAGCTCGCGGTCGCCGAGGAGCGGTACCGATCGATCGTCCACGGCGTCCCCGCATGGCTCTACACCTGGACCGTCGTGCACGGCGTCGCCCACGGCGGGTTCGCGAGCCCCCACGCCTCCACGCATTTCGGGTTCGACCTCGAGGAGGCCGAGGCCGCCGGCGAGAGCTACTGGCACCGGTTCGTCCACCCCGACGACGTCTCGCGGGTCTTCGCGTCCGTCGCGCGGTGTGCCACCGAGGGCATCCCCTTCGAGGAGGTCTACCGCTGGGTGCGCCCCGACGGCCGCACGTTCTGGGTCATCGACCGCACGGTCCCGTGGACCTGGGACGGCGCGACGCGCTCCGGCGAGTTCCGCGGCGCGATGATGGACATCACCGACCTCATGGAGGATCGGCTCCGTCGCTAGGCGCGCGGCGCGAGCGTGCGGATCCCCGTCGGCAGGTACGGGTGGAGCGCCGCCGGCAGGTCCACCGAACCGTCCGCGCGCTGGTGCGTCTCGAGGATCGCGATGAGCGTCCGCCCGACGGCGGTCGCGGTGCCGTTCAGCGTGTGGAGCGGCTCGACGGAACCGTCCGCGCGCCGCACGCGCGCCTGGAGCCGACGCGCCTGGTAGTCGGTGCAGTTCGAGCACGAGGTGAGTTCGCGGTAGCGCTCCTGGCCGGGGAGCCACGCCTCGACGTCGTACTTCTTCGCCGCGCTGCCGCCGAGATCGCCCGCCGCCACGTTCACGACGCGGTACGCGAGGTCGAGTCCGCCGAGGATGCGCTCCTCGATCGCGACGAGCCGCTCGTGTTCTTCCCAGGAGTCCTCCGGCCGCGTGAACGCGAACATCTCCACCTTGTCGAACTGGTGGACGCGGAACATCCCGCCGAGGTCCTTGCCGTACGAGCCCGCCTCGCGGCGGAAGCAGGTCGAGAACCCCGCGAAGCGCTGCGGGAGGTCCGCCTCGTCGATGATCTCGCCGAGCCGCAGCGCCGCGAGGGCGACCTCGGAGGTGCCGGTGAGGTAGAGGCCGTCCTCGCTCGTCACGTAGAGGTTCGCGGCGTCGGTCGGCAGGAACCCCGTTCCGTACATCGCCTCCTCGCGCACGAGCACCGGCGGGACGACCGGCGTGAAGCCCTCTGCGGCGAGGACCTCCATCGCGTAGCGCACGAGCGCGAACTCGACGAACACGAGATCGCCGAGGAGGTAGACGAAGCGCGAGCCGCTCGTGCGGGCGCAGGGGGGGGGGGGGGGGGGGGGGGGG
>JBJTYK010000203.1:0-11259 GCA_046082745.1 Actinomycetota bacterium
CCTTTGTTGCTTGTTTGGAGGGTGTCTAGATGTTGTTCGCCCCCCCAATGCACCTGCCCGGGATCCCCGGGCCCGGCCTGCGCCCCGGCGGCCTCTCGGTCGCCGAACCGACCTCGCGCGCGGCCAAGGCCCTCGTCCGCGCGCTCGGCGTCGAGGTCGTCCGCAACCCGGGGTTCGCGACGCACCGCGACGAGTTCGCGACCTGGGCGGCGGGGCGCGGCGGCAAGCGCCTGCTCCTCGAGGACTTCTACCGCGCGCAGCGCGCGCGCCACGGCGTCCTCCTCGAGCCGGATGGCTCACCCGCGGGGGGCCGCTGGAACTTCGACGCCGACAACCGCGAGCGCCCGCCGCGCGGACGCGCGACGCTCGGCGCGCCGCCGCCGTTGCATCCGACCGAGGACGCGATCGACGCGTCGGTGCGGGAGGACCTCGACCGCTGGGTCGGCGAGGGCCTCGTCGCGCCGATCGGCGACGACGGTCCGCGCTGGTTCGCGGCGACGCGCGACGAGGCCCTCGCCGCCCTCGCCACGTTCGTCGCGTCGCGCCTGCCGGGGTTCGGCCCGCACGAGGATGCGATGCTCACGGGCGACCCCGCGATGGCGCACTCGCTCCTGTCCGCGCCGATGAACCTCGGACTCCTCCACCCGCTCGAGGTCGTCCGCGCGGCCGAGGCCGCGTACCGCGCCGGCGACGCGCCGATCGCGAGCGTCGAGGGCTTCGTCCGCCAGGTGCTCGGCTGGCGCGAGTACGTCTGGGGGCTCGCGTGGTGGTTCGGCGAGGACTACCGCGACCGCAACGCCCTCGACGCCCGCGAGCCGCTGCCGGACTGGTGGCTCGACCTCGACGCCGACGGCGAGGTCCGCGCGGCCTGCCTCGGCTCCGCGCTCCGCGACGTCCGCGAACGCGGCTGGACGCACCACATCCCCCGCCTCATGGTCCTCGGGAACTACGCCCTCCAGCGCGGGATGGATCCCGCCGCCCTCACCGACTGGTTCCACCGCGCGTTCGTCGACGGCTACGACTGGGTGATGCTCCCGAACGTCGTCGGGATGAGCCAGTGGGCCGACGGCGGCGAGATGGCGACGAAGCCCTACGCGTCGGGCGGCGCCTACATCGACCGGATGAGCGATCACTGCGGGGGGTGCACCTACGACCCGAAGGTCCGGGTCGGCCCGACGGCGTGCCCGTTCACCGCGGGCTACTGGGCCTTCCTCGAACGCAACCGCGAACGGTTCCGCGGCAACCACCGCATGGCGCAGCCCCTCGCGGGACTCGCCCGCCTGCGGGACCTCGACGCCGTCGTCGCGCAGGAACGCGAGCGCGGCACCGCCGCGCCCTGAGTCAGAAGTCGAGGGCCGCGACCGCGCGCGCGATCTCGGCCTCGCCGATCTCCATCTCATTGATCGACGAGTACCAGAGGCCCTGCCGCTCCACGAACGGGCGGAGTTCCCGCAGCGTCGCCTCGAGCTCCCCCGGCTGGATGCCGAGGTCCTCGGGCCGGTGCCGCACGCCGGCGCTCGCGACGATGCGGCGCGCGCGCTCGGGGTCGTTGCCCTGGAGCGTCGACATCATGAGCACGCCGAGCGAGACGAGCTCGCCGTGCATGATCGTCCGGCCGGTGACGTGCTCGAACGTGTACGCGACGAAGTGCTCGGAGCCCTCCTCGAACCGGGAGTGGCCGTAGTCGTCGCACATCTTCCCGATCTTCCGGTGGAGCTCCATGAGCCGCTCGATGCCCTCGTCCGTCCGCTCGTGGATCTGCGGCGCGAGCGCCTCGACCTCGTCGACGATCCGCAGCGACTCCGTCGCGGCGGCCTCGTCCCACGCGGGGTCGTGCCCGCGGTCGGTCGCGAACTTCCAGTCGAACCGCGCGGTGAAGCAGCTGAACGCGTCGCCGATGCCCCCGCGCAGGAGCGCGGGCGGCGCCGCGCGCATGAGCTCGAAGTCGACGTAGACCATCTCGGGGATCGCGTCGCCGTGGTACGACACGCCCCCGCCCTCGCGGATCGCGATCATGTGCGTGAAGCACGCGTTCACCGAGGGCAGGCTCGGCACCTGGTGGAGCGGCGTCTTCCGCCGCCAGTGGAGCCACTTCGCGGTGTCCATCGCGGTCCCGCCGCCGATGCCGATGATCGCGTCGGAGGGCGGCAGGTCGCGCACGAGCGCCTCGAGGTCCTCCCGCTCGAGCGAGTCGGCCTGGACGACGGCGACCGGCATCGCGCCCCACGCGGGCGCGAGGAGCTCCCAGGGCTCCGGCTGCGTGACCACGATCGCGTTCGGCACCTTCGCACCGAGCCCGGCCGCGACGTTGCGTCCGTACGTGACGTCGAAGAGCTTCCCCATCACTCGCCTCCGATCAGCGTGCCCGTGGACCGTTCGAAGAACAGGAGCCCGTCCGTCTGGAACCGCACCGACACCGCGTCGCCCGGCGTCGCCCGCGAGATGCCCGACACCCGCGACGTGAGCGTCCCACCGTCCCAGGCCACCGTCACGAACGAGACGGGCCCGAGCGGCTGCGCGACGACGACCCGCGCGGCGACCCCGGCCTCGCCCGGCCCGCCGAGGAGCACGTGCTCGGGCCGAACGCCGAGGTCGACCTCGCCGGGCAGCGCCCGCGGGATCGGGAACGCCGCCGCGCCGACCCGGTAGACCGCGGCGCCCCCCTCGGTCGCGACCGCCCCCTCGAGGATGTCCATCTGCGGGTTGCCGACGAACCGGGCGACGTACGTGCTCGCCGGTCGGGCGTAGATCTCGTCGGGCGTGCCGAACTGCTCGACCCGGCCGTCGCGCATGACCGCGATCCGGTCCGAGATCGACATCGCCTCCTCCTGGTCGTGGGTGACGAACAGCGACGTGATGCCCAGGCGCAGGTGGAGCTCGCGGATCTCGCGGCGCATCCGCACGCGCAGCCCCGCGTCGAGGTTCGAGAACGGCTCGTCGAACAGGAACGCCTTCGGCTCGCGGACGATCGCGCGACCGAGGGCGACGCGCTGCTGCTGGCCGCCGGAGAGCGCGCGCGGGAGCCGGTCGAGGACGTGCCCGAGCTCGAGGAGCTCCGCGACCTTCCCGACCCGCGCCGCGATCTCCGCGGCCGGCCGCTTCGCCAGGCGCAGCGCGAACCCGATGTTCTCGCGCACGGTCATGTGCGGGTAGAGCGCGTAGTTCTGGAACACCATCGCGATGTCGCGCTCCGATGGCGAGAGGTCGTTCACGACGCGGTCGTCCATCCGGATCTCGCCGCTCGTGACCTCCTCGAGGCCCGCGACGAGGTTCAGCGTCGTCGTCTTCCCGCACCCCGACGGTCCGAGGAGCGTCACGAACTCGCCGTCGGCGATCGCGAGCGTCACCCCGCGCGCGGCCTCGACCGACCCGAAGCGCTTCGTGACGTCGACGAGGTCGATCCGCGCCATCAGCCCTTCACCGCCCCTTCGACGAAGCCCTTCACGATCTGCCGACGGAACACGATCGCGAGCGCGACGACCGGCAGGCTCGCGAGGACCGCGGCCGCGACCATCTGCCCGTAGAGCGTCTGGTACTGCCCCGAGAACTCCGCGATCGCCACCGGCGCGGTCTTCGACGAGATCCGCGTGAGGATGACCGCGAAGAAGAACTCGTTCCAGGCCTCGATGAACGCGAACACGCCCGCGGCGAAGAGCGCCGGGAGCGAGAGCGGCAGGACGACGAGCCGGAAGGCCGTGAACGGCCCCGCGCCGTCGACCTGCGCCGCGCGCTCGAGCTCCGGCGGGAGCGCGTCGAAGAACCCCTTCAGCACCCAGATCACGACCGGGAGCGTGAACGAGAGGTAGACGAACGACAGCCCCGTGAGCGAGTCGATGAGGTGGAGCCGGGCGAGGAGGATGAAGAGCGGGATCACGAGCACGATCGCCGGGAACATCTGCGTCGCGAGGATCACGAGGAGGATGCGGCCCGCGCCCGGAAGCCCGAGGCGCGAGAGCGCGTACGCGGCGGTCGATCCGACGCCGAGCGACACGAGCGCCGTCGCCGACGCGACGATCGCGGAGTTCCGCAGGCCCTGCCCGAGATCGCGGGTGTTCGAGAGGACCTCGCGGAAGTTCGCGAGCGTGAGGTTCCCGGGCGAGAGGTCGGGCGGCAGCGACGTGAGCGCAACGGTCGGCAGGAACGCCGAGAGCGTCGCCCAGGCGATCGGGCCGAGCGCGACGAGGACGAACGCCCCGAGGCCGATGCGCTGCCAGATGCCCGAGGACCTCACGCCCGCGCGCTCCGCGGCCGGAAGGACCGTACGTAGGCGATCGCGAGGACGAGCATGAAGACGAAGAGGACGTTCGCGATCGCGGCGCCCCGACCGAGCTCCCCGAAGTTGAAGCTCGTGCGGTAGGCGAGGAAGTTCAGGAGGACCGTGCCGTCGCCGGGCCCGCCCTTCGTGAGCACGTAGACGAGGTCGAAGACCTTGAGCGCCCAGATGGACTGGAGGACGACCGCGATGAGCAGCGTCGACCGCAGCATCGGGAGCGTCACGAACCGGAAGCGCTGCCAGGTCCGCGCCCCGTCGAGGCGGGCCGCCCGGTAGAGGACCGGCGGGATGTTCTGGAGCCCGGCGAACAGCAGGAGCGCGATGAAGGGCACCGACTTCCACACGTCCGCGACGAGGAGCATGTTCAGCGCGCGGAACGGGGCACCGAGCCACACGACGTTCTCGTCGATCGCACCGATGCCGCGCAGGATCCCGTTCAGGATCCCGTAGTTCGAGTTGTAGATCCACTTCCACAGGACCGCGTTCGCGACCGGGGCGATCGCCCACGGCACGAGGAGGACGACGCGGTAGACCGGCGAGCGGCCACGGGGGGTGTTCAGCAGGAGCGCGACCGCGAGGGCGAGCCCGATGACGAGGACGACCTCGGCCGCGGTGAAGTAGAGGGAGTTGCGGACGGCGACGCCGAACGCCGGGTCCGACGGCAGGGCGGTGTAGTTCCCGAGCCCGACCCACGTGCCGGAGAACTCGCCGCCGCCGGTGTCGACCCGCTGGAACGACAGGAGGAGGGAGTCCGCGATCGGCCACGCGAGGACCGCGAGGAGGATCGCGGCGGCGGGTGCGACGAGGAACCAGCCGACGCGGCGCCGACGGGCCGAAGGGCCGGGGCCCGCGCTTTCGGCGCGGGCCCAGGCCCTCGACACCTCTGCGGTTCCCCGCGTCACCGCGCCGCGACGATCGCCGCGACCGCGTCGGACGCGGCCTGGATCGTCTCGGCGGCGGTCTGCTCGCCCTGGAGGGCCTTCTGGATCTCCGAGCCGATCGCCTGCGTGACCTGGTTGTAGTCCGGGGTCACGAAGGAGTCGTACGGGTACTGCGCCTGCTCGAGGGTGACGGCGGCGTTCGACGCGGCCGCCTGCACCTCCGGGTCGTTCAGGACCGAGAGCCGGATCGGGAGCCACCCGGTGTCGAGCACCTGACGCTTCTGCACCTCGGCGTCGAGGTAGAACTCGACGAGCTTGCGGGCGAGCTCCGGGTCCTCGGTCGTGTTCGTGATGGTCCACGCGTCGGTCCCGTCGATCGAGGCGCTCCCCGCCGGACCCGCCGGCAGGATCGCCGCGCCGACCGCCCCGACGATCTGGGAACTCGCCGGGTCGTTCGCGGGCTTCCACATGAACGGCCAGTTCATCATCATCGCGGCGTTGCCCGACGTGAACACGTTCGTCGCGTCGTTGATCCCGACGTAGGAGATCGAGCCGGGGTCCGTGCCCGCGTCCCAGAGGTCGAGGAGGAACTGCATCGCGTCCACGCCCTCCGGCGTGTTGAACGCGGGGTTCCCGCTCGCGTCGTACATCGTGCCGCCGGCCTGCTGGAGGAACGCCATCCAGTACGAGGCCGTGCCGCCGATGCCCTCCGGGGCGCCGTAGTTCAGCACCCAGCCGTACTTCCCGTCGCCGGTGAGCTCCGCCGTGTAGCCCTTCAACTCCTCCCACGTCGTCGGCGGGGCCGTGATGCCCTTCGCCGCGAGCAGGTCCGTGTTGTAGAAGAGCGTGAGGAGCGAGAGCGAGAACACCGCGCCGAGGCGCTGGCCGTCCCACGTCACCGTGCCGAACGAGGAGGCCGGCATGTCGGCGACGATCGCCGGGTCCATCTGGTCGACGAACGGCACGAGGTTGTTCGCGAACTCGGGGACCCATCCGCAGTTGTACTCGATGTCCCACGTGCCGGTGCCGGCGGTGAAGTCGCTCGCCATCTTGTCGTGGAGCTCGGGCCACGGGACGTCCTCGTAGACGACCTCGACGCCGTTGTCCGCCTTCCACGCCTCGAACGCGTCGAGGCTGAACTGCGCGACGCCCGGGGGCGCCGGGTCGGGGACGGACGGCGAGAGGACGCTCAGCGTCGTCGTGCCGCCACCGCCACCACCGCCGCCGCCGCTGTCGCCGCCGCAGGCCGCGAGGATGCCGCTCATCCCGCCGATCGCGGCGATGCCCGCGCCCGTGCCCACGCCGCGGCGCAGGAACGCGCGACGCGTGAGGTGCGTACGCCGAAGGTCCATGGATCCCTCCCCTTGATCGGCCGCGCGGTCGGCGGCCGTTCCCCGATGCTAGGCGGGGGTCCACGGGGGGGTCAAACCTCCCGGGGAGGAAACGGGGGTAGCGTCCGGGCATGGCACGGCTCCCCGACCTCGGGCCCCGCGGCGAGGGCTACGTCCTGGGCCAGTTCCTGCTCGTCGTCGCCGTGGCGGTCGTCGCCGCCCTCGTCCCGCGGTGGCCGGCCGGGCTCGCCGGGGCCCTGCGGGTGGTCGGCCTCGCCTCGGTCACCGCCGGCTTCGGGCTCTTCGCCCTCGCCGTCCGCGACCTCGGCACCTCGCTCACCGCGTACCCCCGCCCCGGCGAGGGCGCGGCGCTGCGGACCGGGGGGATCTACGCGCGCGTGCGGCACCCGATCTACGGCGGCCTCGCGCTCCTCGCGGTCGGGTGGTCGTTCGTCCGCGGTCCGCTCGCGCTCGTGCCGACCGCCGCGCTCGTCGCGCTCCTCGTCGCGAAGTCGATCCGGGAGGAGGCGTTCCTCGTCGAGCGCTACCCCGACTACGCGGCGTACCGGGAGCGGGTGCGGAGGCGGTTCATACCTGGGATCGTCTAGCGGCGCGGGGTGGAGACGACCGGATTCGAACCGGCGACCCCCTGCTTGCAAAGCAGGTGCTCTACCGCTGAGCTACGTCCCCGTCCGAGTGTACGCGCCCGCGGCTAGGCTCTCGCCGTGAGCGACGCGCTGCCGCCGAGGCTCGACGAGATCGTCCGCGACTTCGCCGACGCGCCGCGCGACCTGCGGCTCGAGGTCCTCCTCGGGTTCGCGAAATCCTTCCCCACGCTGCCCGAGGCCTACGTCGACCGCACCGACCTCGAGCGCGTCGAGGAGTGCCAGACGCCGCTCTTCCTCGCGACGGAGCTCCGCGAAGGCCGCGTGCGCCTCGTGTTCGACGCCCCGGCGGAGGCCCCCACGACCCGCGGGTTCGCGTCGATCCTCCACGCCGGCCTCGACGGCGAGACCCCGGAGGCGATCCTCGCGGTCCCCGACGACGTCGGCGCGCGGCTCGGGCTCACCGACGTCGTCTCGCCGCTGCGGATGCGCGGGTTCTCGTCGCTCCTCGCCCGCGTGAAGCGTCAGGTGCGCGAGCTCGTCGCCGCCTAGCGGCGGAAGATCCGGACGAGGTCGTCGACGGTGCGCCCCGACTCCGCCGGGTGGCGGAAGCGCCGCCCGCGGCGCAGCCGGTAGCGGTTGCGCCGACCGACCCGCTTGCGCTCGAGGTAGCCCTCCGCCTCGAGGTCACCGAGGATGTCGTGCACCGCGCGCTCGGTGATGCCGACGCGTTCGGCGATGTCGCGGACGCGCGCCTCCGGGTCCTCCGCCACCGCGAGGAGCACGTGCCCGTGGTTCGTGAGGAACGTCCACGGCCGCTCGGCGACGGCCGCGCGGCTCATCCCCCGGCTCCCGCCGACGGCTGCTTGCGGGTCGCCCGCAGGCTCGCCCAGACCGAGATCGCGATCATCGCGATGACGACGACGAGCGAGAGGTTCGTCGGGATCTTCACGACGTCGAGGAGCAGCATCTTCACGCCGACCCAGACGAGCACGGCGGCGAGACCGATGTTCAGGTACACGAACCGGTCGACGAGGTCGGCGAGCAGGAAGTAGAGCGCCCGCAGGCCGAGGATCGCGAACGCGTTGCTCGAGAACACGAGGAACGGCTCCTGCGTCACCGCGAAGATCGCCGGGATCGAGTCGACGGCGAACACGATGTCGGTCACCTCGACGAGCACGAGGACCATGAGGAGCGGGGTCGCGACCCGCTTGCCGTTCTCCCGGGCGAACAGGTGGCCGTCGTTCCAGTGGTCGGTCATCGGGATGAGGCGGCGGAACGCGCGCGCGGTCCGGGATTCCCGCGGATCCTTCCCGTGGTCGCGCTGCATGGCCATCCGGATGCCGGTCCACACGAGGAACGCCCCGAAGACGTAGAGGATCCAGGAGAACTCCTCGATGAGGACCGCGCCGAGCGCGATGAAGATCGCCCGGAACACGAGGGCGCCGAGCACCCCGTAGAAGAGGACCCGGTGCTGGTACTCCCGGGGGACCTGGAAGAACGTGAAGATGAGCGCGAAGACGAAGATGTTGTCGACCGCGAGGGACTTCTCGATCACGTAGCCGGCGAAGTACTGCGCGGCGAGCTCGCTCCCGTGGAGCCACCAGACGACGCCCCCGAAACCGAGGCCGATCGCGACCCAGACCGCCGACCAGGCCGCCGCCTCCCGGACGCCGACGACGTGGTTGTCACGGTGGGCGAACAGGTCGACGAGGAGCATCGCGAGGATCGCGCCGAGCGTGCCGCCCCACAGCCACAGAGGAACTTCCATGCAGGAACCGTACTACAGATGTCTTGTCCCCGCAAGCGCGCGGGGAGCCGAGCCGTCAGGCGAGGCCAGATTCCCGGAGCCGGCGCTCGAGCTCCTCGTCGGAGGGCTCGGAGAGGTGGCCGCCGTCCGGGAACACGATGACCGGGATCGTCTGCGTACCCCCGTTGTAGCGGCGGACGACCTCGATCGCCCCGTCCGTGACGTCGGCGTCGACGTACTCGTAGGCGACGCCGAGGCGCTCGAGGACCTTCTTCGCCCGGCGGCAGTCGGCGCACCAGTCGGCGCCGTACATCACGATGCCCTCGCTCACGGGGCAGATGGTAGCGGCGTTGACGCCCTCGGCACCACCCGCTAGCGTCGCGAGATGGCGTTCGCCACCGATCCCGACCCGAAGTTCGCCGGCTACGCGCACCCCGAGCGCATCGTCTCGACGGCGTGGCTGGCCGAGCACCTCGGCGCGCCCGGCCTCGTCGTGCTCGAGTCCGACGAGGACATCCTCCTCTACGCGACAGGTCACATCCCCGGCGCCCGCAAGATCGACTGGACGCTCGACCTGAACGACCAGGTCTCGCGCGACTACATCGACGGCGACGCCTTCGCGAAGCTCTGCGGCCGCCTCGGCATCGCGCGCGACACCACCGTCGTCCTCTACGGCGACAACGCGAACTGGTGGGCGGCCTACGGGCTGTGGGTCTTCTCGCTCTTCGGCCACCCCGACGTGCGTCTGCTCGACGGCGGACGGCAGAAGTGGGTGGACGAGGGTCGACCGATGACCGAGGACGTCCCGGCCGCCCCCGCGCCGGCCACCTACCCGGTCGTCGAGCGCAGGGACGCGGAGATCCGCGCCTTCCGTGATCAGGTGCTCGCGCACACGCGGGCCGGGAAGCCGCTCGTGGACGTGCGCTCGCCGCAGGAGTTCAGCGGCGAACTCACCCACATGCCCGCGTACCCGCAGGAGGGCGTGCTCCGCGGCGGCCACATCCCCGGCGCCGCGTCGGTGCCGTGGAAGCGCGCGGCCAACGAGGACGGTTCCTTCAGGACCGCCGACGAGCTCCGTGCGATCTACGAGGGCGAGGTCGGCCTGCGGAGCGACGACGAGGTCGTCGCGTACTGCCGGATCGGCGAGCGCTCGTCCCACACCTGGTTCGTCCTCACCCACCTGCTCGGGTTCGGCAACGTGCGCAACTACGACGGCTCCTGGACCGAGTGGGGCAACGCCGTCGGCCTGCCGATCGAGCGCTGACGCCCTCCCCGCGAGCCCGCGGACCGCGCTAGGCTCGCCCCGTCGGGACGGACAGGGGGTGCCGATGGATCTCGAGGTCTTCGTCACACCGGGGCTCGGCGACAACTCGTTCCTCGTCGTGTCGGGCGACGAGGCCGCGCTCGTGGACCCGCAGCGCGACGCCTGGCGGTTCCTCGCCGCGGCCGAGGCGCGCGGGGTGCACGTCGGCGCGGTGCTCGAGACCCACGTCCACACCGACTACGTCTCCGGCGCGCCCGAGGTGCGGGCGGCAACGGGCACCGACATCGTCGCGCCCGCGAAGGGCGGGTACGCGTTCCCGCACACGCCGGCGGAGGAGGGCGTCGAGATCCGCGTCGGTGATCTCGTCCTGCGCGCGTGGGACACGCCCGGCCATACGTACGAGCACGTCTCGTGGGCGGCGTTCGACGGGTCGGGGGACGATCCGATCGCCGTCTTCTCGGGCGGCTCGCTGCTCGTCGGGAGCGCCGGACGCACCGACCTCCTCGGCCCAGACCACGTGGACCCGCTCACGCGGCTGCAGTGGGGGACCGTGCGGCGCTTCCGCGAGCTGCCGGCGTCGGTGCGCCTCCTGCCGACGCACGGCGCGGGCTCGTTCTGCGTCTCGACCCTGCCGTCTGCCGAGCGCACGTCGACGATCGGCGAGGAACGCGTCCACAACGGCGCGCTCACGGCGGGCGACGAGGCATCGTTCGCCCGCGCGCAGCTCGCGGGCCTCATGGAGTACCCGCGCTACTACGCGTTCATGGCGCCGCTCAATCGGAAGGGACCGCAGGTGTTCCGCGCGACCCCAGCGATGGCCGAGCTCGACCTCGCCGGCTTCGACGCGGCGGTCGCGCGCGGCGCGGTCGTCGTCGACGCGCGCGACCGCGAGGCGTTCGCCGGCGGGCACATCCCGGGTTCGCTGAACGTGGAACTCAACGAGGGCTTCGGCACGTACGTCGGCTGGATGACGCCGTTCGACGCCGAGCTCGTCCTCGTCCTCGGCGATGACGACGACCCGGCCGAGGCCGTCGCGCAGCTCATCCGCGTCGGCTACGACCGCATCGCGGGCGCGCTCGGCGGCGGGATGGCGACGTGGACGGGGGCCGGCCGCGAGGCGCGCGCCTACCCGGTCGGGACGACGAAGGAGCTCCG
>JBJTYK010000204.1:0-6162 GCA_046082745.1 Actinomycetota bacterium
CCCCCCCCCCCCCCCCCCCCCCCCCCCCCCCCCCCCCCCCCCCTCCCCCCCCCCCCCCCCCCCCCCCCCCCCCCCCGCGGCCGAGATCCGCGCGGAGGAGGTCGTCCTGCGACCGACGTCGCGGACGTTCCACGGACGCGACGTCTTCGCGCCCGCCGCCGCCCATCTGGCGACCGGGATGCCCCTCGAGCGGCTCGGACCGGCGCTCGACGTCGCCGGGCTCGTCGCGATCGACCTGCCCGCCCCGATGGTCACGCCGGGTTCCGTCGGGGCCCGCGTCGTCTCGATCGACGGGTTCGGCAACGTCCAACTGAACGTCCGCGGCGAGGACCTCGAGGCCGCCGGTCTCGGTGACGTCGTCACGGTCGGGCCACGACGCATCCCGCGCATCGCGACGTTCGCGGACGTGCCGCCCGGCCAGTTCGGGCTCATCGTCGACTCGCAGGGCTTCGCCGCGCTCATCGTGAACGACGGCAGCGCGGGCGAGAAGCTCGGCCTGCGGCCGGGCGACGCGGTCGTCCTCAGCTGACGGGCGAGGGGAGCGGCGTCCCGGGCACGGGTCCGGGGTAGGGCGCGCGATCCGCCGAGGCGAGCAGCACCTGGTACGCGGCGGCCGCGAGGAGCAGTGCGGCCACCACCGCGAGCGCGATCCGCGTCCCCCGTCGCACGACCGCAGCCTAGCGCCCCGCGCCGAGCCACGCGGCGCCGCGGACCCCGCTCGAGTCGCGGTGGACGTTGCGCTCGAGGCGCGTGCGGACCTCGTCGGAGAAGACGTGCGCGGGCAGCAGCGGCGGCACGAGCGCGTAGAGGGCGTCGACGTTCGAGAGCCCACCGCCGAGGACGACGACGTCGGGGTCGAGGATGTCGATGACGACGCCGAGGGCCCGGGCGAGGCGGTCGGCGTAGCGCTCGATCGAGGCCGTCGCCCGCGCGTCCCCGGCGGCGGCGCGGCGCGCCACCTCGGCGGCGTCGGTCGGCGGATCGTCCTCGGGCGCGCCGCGCCGCCGGTGGTCGAGGAGGAGCCCCGCGCCGCAGAGGTAGGTCTCGACGCACCCGGCCCGGCCGCAGTAGCAGGGCGGCGCGGGGAGCTCCTCCGCGGTCGGGGAGGGGAACGGGTTGTGGCCCCACTCGCCGGCGATCCGGTTCGGACCGCGCAGGAGCTCCCCGCGCACGACGATCCCGCCGCCGACCCCGGTCCCGAGGATCGCGCCGAAGACGACCTCGGCGCCGCGACCCGCCCCGTCCCGGGCCTCGGAGAGCGCGAAGCAGTCGGCGTCGTTCGCGAGGGCGACCGGGCGGTCGAGCGCCCGCTCGAGGTCGCGCCGCAGCGGCCGTCCGTTCAGCCATGTCGAGTTCGCGTTCTTGATCGCGTCGTCGCCGGGTCGCTCGGTCCCCGGGTGGCCGACGCCGACGCTGCCGGTCGCGCCGAGGGCGCGTTCTGCGGCGAGGACGAGGTCGCGGATCGCCGCGAGCGCACCGTCGTAGTCGCCGGGCGTCGGCACCCGCTCGCGCCAGCGCTCGGCGCCGGCGGCATCGAGGGCGACGACCTCGGTCTTCGTGCCGCCGAGGTCGACGCCGATCTGCAGGTCGGGCTCGGGCACGGGGGGTCTCCGGGTCGGTGGTGTGCGGATGATGTCGCCGCGCGCGGGGCGGGTCAACCGCGCCGCCCCGCGTATGCTCGGGCCGATGTGGCTCCTGCCCCTCGCCGCCGCCGCGGTCGCCGCGGCCTTCGCCGGTTCCCTGCTGCGGATGTTCCGCGCGCGCCGTCGCGACGCCCTCGTCCTGTGGGCCATCGCGCTCGCGATGTACGCGGCGGGGTGCCTCGCGCTCGCGATCGGCGCCGCGCGTGGGTTCGACGCGACGACGTTCCGCGTCTACTGGGCCTTCGGCGCGGTCCTGAACGTCCCGTTCCTCGCCGCGGGTGAGGTCGTCCTCCTCGTCCCCGGCCGGCGTGTGCGCATCGCCGTCGCGGCGATCCTCGTCGCCGTGACGGCGCTCACCGTGGCGGGGACGTGGGGCGCGGCGATGGATCCGTTCGCGCTCGGGGCCGACCTCCCCTCGGGCAGGGCGGTCTTCGGCGAGGGGAGCGCGGCGTACCGGCTCCCGCGGCTCGTCTCGACCCCGGCCTACCTCGTGCTCGTCGCGGGGACGCTCTGGTCCGCGTGGCGGATGCGGGGTCGCCCGGAGCTCCGCGACCGGTTCCTCGGGACCCTCGCGATCGCCGGCGGGGCGACGGTGATCGCCGGGTTCGGTTCCGCCTTCGCCGCCCTCGGGCAGCTCCTCGCGTTCTCCGTCTCGATCCTCGTCGGCGTCGCCGCGATGTTCGCCGGCTTCCGACGGACCGTCCGCACGTGACGCCGACGGTCGTCCTGTACGCGCGGCCGGGCTGCGGCCTGTGCCGCCGGGCCCGGGAGGACCTCGAGCGCGAGCGGCGGAGGAGCGCCTTCGAACTCGTCGAGGTGGACGTGTCCGCCGACGAGGAACTCGAGCGGGCCTACGGCATCCGGATCCCGGTCGTCTGTCTCGACGGCGAGGAACTCTTCGAGATCGAGGTCGACCGCAAGGTGCTCCGCCGGGCGCTCCGCGCGCGCCGCGCGCGGTTGTCCGCGCCTCCCGCCCACTGCTAGGCTCGCCGCGTGACCGCGGGACGGCCGATCCCCGAGGCGACCGTCGGACGGCTCCCGCTGTACCTGCGGGCGCTCGCCGACCTCGTCGCCGACGGCACCGCCACGGCCTCCTCCGCGACGCTCGCTTCGGCGACCGGCGTGAACGCCGCGAAGGTGCGCCGGGATCTCTCGTACCTCGGCTCGTACGGGACGCGCGGCGTCGGCTACGACGTCGGGTTCCTCCTCGAGCAGGTGCGCCGCGAACTCGGCCTCACGCGGGAATGGCGGGTCGCGATCGTCGGCGTCGGGAACCTCGGTCACGCGCTCGCGCGCTACCGCGGGTTCGCGGAGCGCGGGTTCCACCCCGTCGCGCTCCTCGACGCGGACGACGCGAAGGTGGGCGAGGTCGTCGAGGGGCTCGCGGTCCGGCCGATCGCCGACCTCCGCAGGGTCGTCCGCGATGAGCGCGTCGCGATCGGCGTGATCTGCACGCCGGCCTCGGACGCGCAGGCCGTCGCGGATGCGCTCGTCGCGGCCGGGGTGCGCTCGATCGTGAACTTCGCGCCCGTCGTCCTGGCGGTCCCGGAGGGGGTCGTGGTCCGCAGGGTCGACCTCGCGGTCGAACTGCAGATCCTCACGTACTACGAACGGCGCGCGGCTACTTCGAGATCGTGAACCACAGGGCGATGAAGACGCCCACCATCATGATCCCGAAGAGGATGAACTGGACCGAGCCCTGCTGGATGAGCGGGAGCGACTCCTGGGCGAGCATCTCGGCCTCCTACGCCGGACCGTGCCACGGCGGCGCGCCGCCGCCGGTGAGGATGTCCTTGCGCTTGCGTTCCGCGCGGTCGAGGAACGGGACGTGGACCGCGAGTCCGATGATCGACACGACGAGGAAGAGCCAGCTGTACATCGCCTCGCTGCCGCGGTCGTGACGCAGGTACACGGTGATGACCGGTCCGCCGTCGACCGCGTACGCGCGCGCCGCGCCGAGCGAGGTGTCGCCGTCGGTCGCGAACCGGATGTCCTGCACGGCGAAGTCGGAGGTCTGGAAGGCCTCGGGGTCGAACTCCTCGAGCCCGGCCTCGGCGTTCGCCTCCTCCGCGAGGAAGCCCTGGACCGCGCTCGCGAGGGATTGGCGTGCGGCCTCGCCGGTCGTCCCCGCGCCGAGGGTCCTCCACTCGTCGCCGGACGGGTACGCGGCGTAGGCGTCGAACGTCGCCGCCGGATCGATGCCCGCCGCCTCGACGGCCCACGCGGGTTCCTCGCCGCGGGGGCCGAGGTTCACCGGGGTGTTCACGCCCTGGGAGAAGAACCCGAAGGTCCACAGGGCGGACAGGAGCGCCATCCACCCGAAGAGCGCGGTGGCGAGGACGAGGTAGCCCATCGTGCGACCGAAGATCGCCGACAGGAGCAGGAGCACGCAGCCCACGAAGAGCACGAACCCGACGACGGTGACGCCGGCGCCCTTCAGCAGCGTGTCGCAGGCGATGTTGAACCCGATGCAGGAGCCGGTCGCGATCACGGCGCCACCAGGTTCGCGGGGGCGGGCTTCTTCGTGATGTCGCCGTTCAGGAACTCCTCGACGGCCGCGTCGGTGGCCTCCGGGTTGATGCAGACGTTCTTCTCGAAGGGGACCTGCGTCTCGTCCTGGAACGACACGATGTAGTTCACGATGTCGTTGATCTGCTGGTCATCCAGCGCCCCGGCGTACCGGATGCTCCAGGACGGCATGATGCCGCGCCCCTTGTTCAGGACCTCGTAGAGGTCGGCGAGGCTGTAGATCGCGGGGTGGCCGGTCCAGGGGCCGCCGCAGACCGTCGTGATGTTCGGGGTGCGCAGCGGCGTCCCGGTCGCGGTGTTCAGGATGAGCGCGCCACGCATCTCGGGGCCGTGGCAGCGCACGCAGCCGACGCCTGCCTGGTTCTCCTCGGAGAAGGCCTGCACGCTGTGCATCCCGCGGCGGACGGAGTCGGACAGGAGTGCACGCTCCTGGTTCAGGTTGCTGCTCGGCTCGAAGAGCCAGGTCGCCGGGACCCAGATCACGAAGAAGGCCACGAGGAGGACGCCCCACCCCTGGAGCTTCGTGAGGACCGGCGTCTCGAGATCCGCGTCGGAGGGACCCGGACGCATGCCGCGCGGGATCTCCGGTCCGGCCGCGGCGCGACGTCCGCGCAGGACGAGCGCGCCGAGCGCGCCGAGGAGCGCGACGCTCCCGAGGACGAGGAGGAGGAGCCCCTGCGAGGAGGTGAGGGCGACCATCTAGCCCGGCGCCACGCAGAACGGTCCGTCCTGGCCCCGGCGGAGGGTGTCGGTCCCGCGGGGTGGTCCGAGGATCACCTGCGACGTGTCGACGAGCACGTCACCGTTGTCGGCGACCTCGATCCGGAATCGGTCCATGCCCCGCGGCGCGGGGCCGAGCTCGTACTCGCCGGCCCCGTTGTACTTCGAGCCGTGGCAGGGGCACTCGAACCAGCCGGAGGACTGGCAGTACGGCACGCGGCACCCGAGGTGGACGCAGCGCTAGTAGAGCGGCATGAGTCCATCCGCTGCGACGCCGTCGAGCTGGTAGTCGACTTCGCCGTCGGTCGTGCCGTCGTAGCCGACGAGGTAGAAGCGGCCCGATCCGAAGTAGAACGGCTGCTTCGTGTCGCTGATCGAGCTCTTGATGTCGGCGAGCTTGCCCGCGACGACGACCGACCCGAAGCCGCCCTTGAGGTTCGGCCACAGGAAGGCGATCGTCGCGCCGCCGAACTGCGCCCCGTAGACGAGGAGCGAGCCGATGAGCGAGCGGCGGAAGAACTCGCGACGGGAGACCGGCTTCGGCGCCGGCCGGGCGGGCTCGACGCCGGGGACGGCTTCGCCGGCCGCGCGCACGCGGCGCGTCCGGACGATCGACAGGCCGAGGAAGATCGCGAACAGGTCGACGATGAGCACGATGACGATGGCCGCGATCGTGCCGGTCGAGAGTCCGACGACGGGGCTCACAGCTCGAAGAACACCCCCTGGGCCCACGGCCACACCCAGTTGTAGCCGGTGCCCCGGAAGAACGAGCCGATGATCGTGAGCGTCGAGCCGAACATGAAGAGCATCGTGAACAGCGTGATCGCGAGCTTGCGATCGCCGGGCTTCACGCTCGGGTTGCGATCGAGGTAGGGGATCGCGGCGAGCCCGACGAGGATGAACGTCGGGATCGTGATCCCCGCCACCATCGGGTGGAAGTACCGCAGGAGCTCCTGGAGACCGAGGAAGTACCAGGGGGCCTTCGACGGGTTCGGCGTGAGGTTCGGGTTCGCGAGCTCGCGGAGCGGTGCGTTCACGAACGTCGAGAAGATGATCATGCCCGCGAGCATGATGAGGCTCGCGACGAACTCCTGAATCAGGAGGTGCGGCCAGACGTTGATGCGGTCGCCCTGCTCGCGCTCGACCCGCTGGATGCCCTCGGGCGGCACGAGCGCGAGGAGGCGGTGCTTGTCGGGCGCGCCCTTCTTCGGCGTCGGGACGTTGCCGGTCGGGGCGGGGGCCTGCCGGGCGGGCGCGGCGACGACCGTCG
>JBJTYK010000205.1:0-12862 GCA_046082745.1 Actinomycetota bacterium
GTCGCGGCCTTCCGGCGACGGGGGAGCGACTAGGATGCGCCGCGTGGGGAAGCTCTCCGCCTCGATCCTGTCCGCCGACTTCGCGCGCCTCGGCGAGGCGATCGCGCGGATCGACGCGGAGGTGGACGTCCTCCACCTCGACGTCATGGACGGGCGCTTCGTCCCGCCGCTCACGTTCGGCGCAGTCGTGGTCGGGGCGCTGCGGCCGCTCACGACGCGCACGCTCCACGGCCACCTCATGGTCGAGTCGCCCGCCCACCTGTTCCCCGACCTCGCGGCCGCGGGCATGGAGGTCGTGTCCTTCCACATCGAGGCGGCGCCCGATCCGCGGCCGGCGTTCGCGGCCGCGCGCGAGGCCGGCATGCGCGTGGGACTCACGGTGTCGCCGGAGACCCCGGTCGAGGTCGTGTTCCCGTACCTCGGGGAGGTCGACGACGTGATGGTGATGAGCGTGCGCCCCGGCTGGGCGGGGCAGTCGTTCATCCCGGGTTCGCTCGAGCGGCTCGAAGCGCTCCGCGCGGAACTCGACCGCGCCGGCAGCGCCGCCGACCTCGAGATCGACGGTGGGGTGAAGCTCGACAACGCCCGGCGGTGCGTCGACGCCGGCGCGACGGTCCTCGTCGCCGCCTCGGCGATCTTCCAGGCGCCCGACCCCGCCGCCGCGGCCGCCGAGCTGCGGCGGATCGTGGCCGGGGCCTGAGCCCGGCCGCGTCCTATACTTCCCCGCGAAGTCCGTCTTCGGGGCGGGGTGCGATTCCCCACCGGCGGTGAGAGTCCGCGACCCTCCGGCAGCCAGTCGGGGGTGGACCCGGTGCGATTCCGGGACCGACCGTGACAGTCGGGATGGAAGAGGACGGGCGGCGTCGCGGGGCACCGTGCCCCGACGGCGTCCTGCCCTGCACGCCGCCCCGGGAAAGGCAGACCGTGGGCGACGTGGAACAGATGCGCCGGGCGATCGACCTCGCTCGGCTCGGGGCGGGCCTCGTCTCGCCGAACCCGCTCGTGGGCGCCGTCGTGGTCGACGCGTCCGGGGAGGTCGTCGGCGAAGGCGCGCACCTGCGCGCCGGCGAGGCGCACGCGGAGGTCATCGCGCTCGCCGCGGCGGGGGACCGCGCCTCCGGCGCGACCCTCCACGTCTCCCTCGAGCCCTGCGCGCACTTCGGTCGCACGCCCCCGTGCGCCGATGCGATCATCGCCGCCGGGATCCGCCGCGTCGTCGTCGCGGCCCGGGACCCGAACCCGATCGTCGACGGTCGCGGCATCGCGCGCCTGCGGGCCGCGGGGATCGAGGTCGAGGAGGGTGTCCTCCGCGAGGACGCCGAGCGGCTGAACCGCGCGTTCACGCGGCACGTGACGACGGGGCTGCCGTTGGTGACCTGGAAGGTCGCCGCGAGCCTCGACGGGAAGGTCGCGGCGGCCGACGGCTCCTCGCGATGGATCACCGGCGAGGCCGCGCGCGAGGACGCGCACCGCCTGCGGGCCGAGGCCGACGCGATCCTCGTCGGTTCGGGGACCGCGCTCGCCGACGACCCCGCGCTCACCGTCCGGCTCCCCGGCTACGCGGGCGACCCCGTCCTCCGCGTCCTCGTCGACTCGCGGGGCCGCGTCCCCGGCGATCGCCGGCTCTTCGATGCGGCCGCGCCGACGTTCGTCGCGACGACGGCGTCCGCGGCGCCCGCGGCGCGCGACGCGTGGCGGGCCGCGGGCGCCGAGGTCGTCGAGTTCCCCGACGCCGACGGTCGCGTGCGCCTCCCCGAGCTCCTCGCGCACCTGGGGAAGCGCGACGTCCAGTCCGTGCTCCTCGAGTGCGGCCCCGCCCTGGCGTGGGCGATGGTCGCGGCCGACCTCGTCGACCGCGTCGTCGTCCACACCGCGCCGATCCTCCTCGGCGGCGCCGCGGCGCCGGGCGTGCTCGGCGGCGAGGGCTTCGCGCCGGTCGGCGCCGCGCGCCGCCTCGTCGTCGACGAGGTCCGGACGATCGGGGACGACATCCGGGTGGAGGCCCATGTTCACCGGGATCGTTGAGGAGCGGGGAACCGTGCGGGCGCTCGCGCCGCGCTTCGAGGTCGCCTGCGCGGATCTCGGGTGCGCGATCGGCGATTCCGTGGCCGTGAACGGCGTGTGTCTCACCGTCGTCGCGATCCCCGAGGGCGGGCTCGCGTTCGACCTCTCCGAGGAGACGCTCGCCCGCACCTCGCTCGGACGCCTCGCGCCGGCCGACCCGGTGAACCTCGAGCGCCCGATGCGGGCCGACGGGCGCTTCGGCGGCCACATCGTCCAGGGACACGTGGACGGCGTCGGACGTGTCGTGGGACTCGACCGCGGGCCGACGGGCGCCACGCTCACCGTCCGCACCCCGGCGGACCTCCGCCGCTACCTCGTCGAGAAGGGGTCCGTGGCCGTGGACGGCGTGAGCCTCACGGTCGCGGGGCTCGACGGCGACCGCTTCTCGGTCGCGCTGATCCCGCACACGCTCGACCACACGACGCTCGGGGCCGCCCGACCGGAGGACCCCGTGAACCTCGAGGTGGACGTCATCGCGAAGTACGTCGAATCGATGCTCGATGGGAGGAACCATGGCTGAGGACCGCACGACGGACCGATCGGCGTTCGCGACGATCGAGGAGGCGATCGAGGAGCTCCGGGCCGGCCGGATGCTCATCGTGGTGGACGACGCCGACCGCGAGAACGAGGGCGATTTCGTCATGGCCGCGGAGATGGCGACGCCGGAGGCCGTGAACTTCATGGTCACGCACGGGCGCGGGATCGTCTGCATGCCCGTGACGGGGGAGCGGCTCGAGGAGCTGCGGATCCCGCTCATGGTCTCGAAGAACAACGAGAGTCACGGGACGGCGTTCGCGGTGTCGATCGACATCCTCGGGCGCACGACGACCGGCACGAGCGCGTACGACCGCGCCGCCACCGTCCGGGCGATCGCGGACCCGGGCCTGTCGGCCAACGAGGTCCGCATGCCCGGCCACGTGTTCCCGCTCCGGGCGCAGGAGGGCGGCGTCCTGCGCCGTGCCGGCCACACCGAGGCCACCGTCGACCTCATGCGGCTCGCCGGGCTCTACCCCGCGGGCGTCCTCTGCGAGGTCCTGAAGGTGGACGGCTCGATGGCGCGCATGCCCGAGCTCGTCGAGGTCGCTCGCGAGCACGGGCTGAAGGTCATCTCGATCGCCGACCTCATCGCCTACCGGCGTCGCCACGAGAGCCTCGTCCACCGGGTGGCCTCCGCGACGATCCCGACGGACCTCGGTCCGTTCGAGGCCGTGGCGTTCCAGAGCGACCTCGACGGGCGCACGCACGTCGCGTTCGTCCGCGGCGAGATCGGCGACGGCGCCGACGTCCTCGTCCGCGTCCACTCGGAGTGCCTGACCGGCGACGTGTTCGGGTCGCTGCGGTGCGACTGCGGGGACCAGCTCCGCGCGGCGCTCGGACGCATCGCCGCCGAGGGTCGCGGGGTCGTCCTCTACATCCGCGGCCAAGAGGGGCGCGCGATCGGTCTCCCGCACAAGCTCCAGGCCTACCGGCTCCAGGAGACCGGGCTCGACACGGTCGAGGCGAACGAGCGGCTCGGCCTGCCGGCGGACCCGCGCGACTACGGCATCGGCGCGCAGATCCTCGTCGAGCTCGGGGTCCGCTCGATGCGGCTGCTCACGAACAACCCGTCGAAGCGCGCGGGCCTCGAGGGCTACGGCCTGTCGATCGTCGAGCGGGTCCCGCTCGAGGTCGAGCCGAACGCCGAGAACCTCCGGTACCTGCGCACGAAGCGCGAGAAGCTCGGGCACCTGCTCGACCACCTCGAGCCCGCGGTCGAGGAGCGTCCGTGACGGAGTACCGCGGCGATCGCGGGGAGGTCGTCGGGCGCTTCGCGGTCGTCGCGTCGCGGTTCAACGAGGCGGTGACGACGAAGCTCCTCGAGGGCGCGCTTGCCTGCTTCGCGTCCGCCGGGTTCCCGGAGTCGGACGTCGACGTGGCGTGGGTTCCGGGCGCCTTCGACATCCCGCTCGTCGCCCGCCGCCTCGCCGCCTCGGGCGACTACGCGGGCGTCGTCTGCATCGGCGCCGTGGTGCGGGGCGAGACCTCGCACCACGAGGTCGTCGCCCACCAGTCGGCCCAGGGGATCCGGGAGGCGGGGCGGGATGCCGGCATCCCCGTCACCCTCGGCGTCGTCACGACCGAGGACCTCGCCCAGGCCCTGGACCGGGCCGGTGGCTCGATGGGCAACCGCGGCTGGGACGCCGCCGCGGCGGCGATCGAGCTCGCGTCGCTCCTGCGGCGTCTCCCGGACGCGCCCTGACGCCGCGCGTTCGCCCGCTCCGGGACACCGTGCTACGCTCCGCGCCGCTCACCGAGGAGGGGAGGCGGGGTGGCAGAGCAGGGCACGGTCAAGTGGTTCAGCAACGAGAAGGGGTTCGGCTTCATCACGCGCGAAGGGGCGGAGGACGTCTTCGTCCACTTCTCCGCGATCCAGGGCGATGGCTACAAGAGCCTGAACGAGGGCCAGGCGGTCGAGTTCGACGTCGTCGACGGTCCGAAGGGCAAGCAGGCGGCGAACGTCCGAGCGATCGCCTGAGGCACCCCCACCGGTCCCCGGGCCCCGTCGGTCACCCCGGCGGGGCCCGTCGACAGGTGTCGCCCCCCGCACCTATACTCCCGACGTCCCAGTTCGGGTTCCATCCGGGCACCGGCGATGGTCCGGTGCCTTCCTGTCGGAAGGGGTGATGCGGGGTCTCGGCTGATCCGAGGATCAACGACCGGATCCGGTCGGCGCAGGTGCGCCTGGTCGGACCCGATGGGTCGCAGATCGGCATCGTGGCGACCCAGGACGCTCTCCGCATGGCCAGGGAACTCGATCTGGACCTCGTCGAGGTGGCGGCGCAGGCGAACCCTCCCGTGGCGCGCATCATGGACTACGGGAAGTTCAAGTACGAGCGGGACATCAAGCAGAAGGAAGCCCGCAAGCGCCAGGCACGCATCGAGGTGAAGGAGATCAAGTTCCGCCCGAAGATCGACCAGCACGACTACGCCACGAAGAAGGGCCACGTCGAGCGGTTCCTCCGGGCGGGCTCGCGGGTGAAGGTGACGATCATGTTCCGCGGGCGCGAGATGTCGCACACGGAGCTGGGTCGCCGCATCCTCGATCGGCTCGTGGTGGACCTCGGCGACCTCGCGGTCGTCGACGCGGCCCCGAAGCAGGACGGACGCAACATGATCATGGTCATCGCGCCGACGAAGAAGCCCGGCGCGAAGGCCACGGAGGGTGAGGAACCGGCGACGCCGGAGCCCGCCCAGCAGGAGGCGTGAGGTCATGCCGAAGATGAAGTCGAACCGCTCCGCGGCAAAGCGCTTCCGCGTGACGCGCAACGGCAAGGTCCTCCACCGGAAGGCCTCCGGCAACCACATGCTCACGAAGAAGCGTTCGAGCCGCCGCCGCCGCATCGAGGGCATGGCGGAGGTCGTCGCCGGCGCCAGGCAGCTCAAGCGCCTGCTCGGGAAGTAGGGGGTTCCGCATGGCCAGGGTCAAGCGCTCCGTCAACGCTCGCAAGAAGCGCCGCGAGGTGCTCCGCAAGGCGAAGGGGTACTTCGGCTCGCGTTCGCGTCGCTACCGCGTCGCGAAGGAGCAGGTCATGCACTCCGGCCGGTACGCGTACCGCGACCGCCGCGACCGCAAGGGCCAGTTCCGTCGTCTGTGGATCACGCGGATCGGCGCGGCCTCGCGGCAGCACGGGCTCTCGTACTCCGCGTTCATCCACGGCCTCTCGCTCGCCGGCATCGAGCTCGACCGCAAGGTCCTCGCCGACCTCGCCGTCCGCGACCCGGGCGCCTTCGAGCGACTCGTGCGGGCCGCGAAGGACGCGCTCGGCATCGCCGCCTGACGCGGCGCCACGTCCGACCGGGGGAGGCCCCGTGATCTCGTCGACCCGGAACCCGCGCGTCGCCGAGGCACTCCGACTCCACAAGCGCGCGTTCCGCGACGAGGATCGTCGCTTCCTCGTCGAGGGGGCCCAAGGGGTGGGCGAGGCGCTCGCGGCCGACGGGCTCGCCACGCTCTTCACCGCCGATCCGCTCCATCCCCTCGCGATCGCCGCCCGGGAGCGCGCGGTCGAGGTCCTCGAGGTGAGCGAGGCCGTCATGGAGCGGCTCACCGGCACCGTCACCCCGCAGGGGCTCGTGGGCATCGCGCCGTTCCGCGACATCGCGCTCGAGGCGCTCCCGCCGGCGCCGAACTGCGTCGCCGTGCTCCACGAGGTGCGCGACCCCGGGAACGCGGGCACCGTGCTCCGCTCGGCCGATGCCGCGGGGGCCGACGCCGTCGTCTTCGCGGGATCGTCGGTCGACCCGTACAACGAGAAGACCGTGCGGGCGAGCGCGGGGTCGCTGTTCCACCTGCCGGTCGTGCGCGGGGCGGGGCCGTCGGCGGCCATCGCGCTCCTTCGGGAGCGCGGCTGCGCGGTGTACGCGATGGCCGCCGACGGCCCCGTGGACCTCTGGGACGCCGACCTCGAACGGCCCGTGGCGTTCGTCTTCGGCAACGAGGCCCAGGGCCTGCCCCCGGAGGTGCGCGCCCTCGCCGACGCGAGCGTCCGCGTGCCGATCCGGGGCCGGGCGGAGTCCCTGAACCTCGCGGCGGCGGCGACCGTCTGCCTGTTCGAATGGGCCCGCCGCCGCTGAGCGGTGCGCGAGGGGCCCCTTGCTAGACTCGCGCCCATCGTGGACCCGGCGAAGGCGCGACGCACGCTCGAGGACGAGCGCGAGCGCGGCCTCGGGCTCATCGCGGCGGCGGGGTCCCTCGAGGACCTCGATGCCGCGCGCGTGGCCCTCCTCGGGCGCAAGGCGCCCTGGACGGAGATCCAGCGCTCGCTCGGCACGCTCGAGCCGGACGCACGCCGGGAGCTCGGTTCCGTCGCGAACGCCGTGCGCTCCGCCCTCGACGCGGCGCTCGACGCCCGCCGGGACGAACTCGAGGGGGCCTCGGAGGCGACGCTCCTCGAGGGCGACGCGCTCGACCTCACGCTCCCCGGTCGCTCGCCGCGCCCGGGCTCGCTCCACCCCCTCACGATCGTCGAGCGGCAGATCGTCGGGGTCTTCACGCGGATGGGCTACCGCGTCGCCGAGGGGCCCGAGATCGAGGACGACTGGCACAACTTCGAGGCGCTGAACATCCCCGCCGACCACCCGGCGCGCACCTTGAAGGACTCGCTCTACGTCGACGTCCCCGCCGACCCGGGCCTCCTCCTGCGCACGGAGACCTCCGCCGTGCAGATCCGCACGATGGAGGCGCACGAGCCGCCGATCTTCATCGTCGCCCCGGGTCGCACGTACCGACGGGAGGCCGTCGACGCGACGCACCTGTCGGTGTTCCACCAGGTCGAAGGCCTCGCGGTCGCGGAGGGGATCTCCTTCGCCCACCTGAAGGGCACACTCGAGGCCTTCGCGCACGAGCTCTTCGGCGCCGACGTGCGCATCCGCCTGTCGCCGGACTACTTCCCGTTCGTCGAGCCCGGCTGCCAGGTCGCGGTGTCGTGCTTCGTCTGCGGCGGCGGCGGGTGCCGCACGTGCGGCTCGGGCTGGATCGAACTGCTCGGCGCCGGCATGGTCCACCCGAAGGAACTCGAGAACGTCGGCTACGACCCCGAGCGCTACACGGGGTTCGCCTTCGGCATGGGGATCGAACGCGTGGCGATGGTGCGCTACGGCATCCCCGACATGCGCCTGCTCGTCGAGGGCGACGTGCGGTTCCTCGAGCAGTTCCAGGGGGTCGCGTGAGGATCGTCCTTTCGTGGCTCCGCGAATCGTGCCCGACCGACCTCTCGGCGGAGGAGCTCGCCGACCTGCTCACCCGCAAGGGCGCCGAGGTCGAGGCGATCGAACGCCCCTGGGAGGGGCTGTCCGGCGTCGTCGTCGCCCGCGTCCTCGAGGTGAGCGACCACCCGAACTCCACGAAGCTCTGCCGCGCGCGGGTCGACGCCGGCGCGGGGGAACTCGAGGTCGTCGTCGGGGTCCGCAACATGCGCCCCGGCGACCTCGTCCCGCTCGCGGCGCCCGGCGCGCGCGTGCCGGTGCTGCCCGAGCCGCTCGGCCGACGCGAGATCCGCGGGGTCGTCTCGAACGGGATGCTCTGTTCGTCGCGCGAGCTCGCGATCGCCGACACCCACGAGGGGATCCTCATCCTCCCCTCGAGCTTCTCGCCGGGCGACGACCTGCGGAGCGGGCTCGGCCTCGACGACGCGGTCCTCGACATCGAGGTCACGCCGAACCGTCCGGACTTCCTCTCCGTCCTCGGCATCGCCCGGGAGGTCGCGGCGGCCACGGGCGTGCCGTTCCGCGCCCCCGCGACGACGGTCGCCGAGGCGGGGGAGCGGGCATCCGGGGCGATCGACCTCCAGGTCCTCGACCCCGAGCGGTGCCCCCGCTACCTCGCGCGCGTGCTCGAGGGCGTCGGAAGCGGGCCCTCGCCGATCGCGATCCAGGCGCGGCTCACGGCCGCGGGGATGCGGCCGATCTCCGCGGTCGTCGACGCCACGAACTACGTGATGCTCGAGACGGGGCAGCCGCTCCACGGCTTCGATCTCGATCGCGTCGCCGGCGCGCGCATCGTCGTGCGCCGCGCGACGTCGGGGGAGCGCCTCACGACCCTCGACGGCGTCGACCGGACGCTCGATCCCGACGACCTGCTCATCTGCGACGGCGACGGGCCGGTCGCGATCGCCGGCGTGATGGGCGGTTCCACCTCGGAGGTCTCCGACGCGACGACGCGGATCCTCCTCGAGGCGGCATCGTTCGAGCGCGGCGGGGTCCAGCGCACGCGTCGGCGCGTCGGGCTCTCGACGGAGGCGTCGATGCGCTTCGAGCGGGGCGTCGACCCCGAGGCGCCGCCGATCGCCGCCGACCGCGCGTGCCACCTGCTGGCGGCCTGGACGGGGGCGTCGGTGCGGCCCGGGACCGTCGAGGTCGGCGGCGCGCCGGAGCGACGCGTCGTGAGCGTCCGTCCGGCGCGCGCGTCCGCGCTCCTCGGCTATCCGGTCACCATCGCGGACGCGCTCGCCGTCTTCGATGCCCTCGGCATGGCGGTGCGGGAGCGGAAGGATGCGCTCGAGGTCGAGGTCCCCGGCTACCGCGTGGACGTCGAGCGGGAGGCCGACCTCGTCGAGGAGATCGTCCGCGTCCAGGGCTACGGGTCGGTCCCCTCCGCGCTGCCGCCCGTGACGCAGCCCGGCGGGGTTCCCGACGCCTACGCCCTCGTGGACCGCACGCGGGACGCCCTCGCGCGTGCCGGTCTCCGCGAGGTCCGGCAGATCCCCTTCGTCTCCGCCGCCGATCTCACGATCTCCGGGCCCGACACGCCGGTCGCGGTGCGGAACCCGCTGGCCGCGGAGGAGGGACACCTGCGCACCTCGCTCGTGCCCGGGCTCCTTCGGACCGCGGCCCGTAACCTCTCCCGCAGCGTCCGCGGCGTCGCGCTCTTCGAGGTCGGGACCGTGTTCCGGGTCCTCGCCGACGGAACGGCCGACGAGCGACGTCGCGTCGGCCTCGTCCTCGTGGGCGAGGTCGACCCCGGCCTCGGCCAGCGCGCGGCCGACGCGCTCGACGCGAAGGGTGCGGTCGAGGCGCTCCTGCGCGACCTCGGCGCCGACTGGACCCCGGGCCCCGCCGCCGACGCACCGTTCCATCCCGCTCGCTCCGCGACCGTCCGGATCGACGGCGCGACGGTCGGTGCGTTCGGCGAGCTCCACCCGCGGATCGCCGCGCGGTTCAACCTGCCCGGCAGGGTCGCGGTAGCGGAGCTCGAGCTCGCGCCGCTCGCCGCGGAGGGGGCCGCGACCGTGGTCCACGAACTCCCGAGGTTCCCGCCGGTGCGACGTGACCTCGCGTTCGTCGTCGACCGCTCGGTCGCCGCGGGCGCGGTCGAGCGGGTGATCCGCGCCGCCGGCGCGCCGCTCGTCGACTCCATCGTCCTCTTCGACCGCTTCGAGGGACCGCCGCTGCCGTCGGGGAAGGCGAGCCTCGCCTACGCGGTGGACTTCCGGGCACCCGATCGCACGCTCACGGATGCCGAGGCCGAGGAAGCCGTCGGGCGCATCCGCGGGCGGGTCGCGGCCGACCTCGGCGGGGAGCTCCGCGGCGGCGTCGCCCCCCACTAGACTCGGACCGTGGACGCGGATTTCCTCTCGATCGACGACCTATCGCCCGCCGAGCTCGCCGACCTGCTCGAGCGCTCGGCGGCGGTGAAGCGCGACCCGGGCGCCTCGGCGACGGCGCTCGCCGGACGTGCGGTGGCGATGATCTTCGAGAAGCCCTCGACCCGCACCCGGGTGTCGTTCGAGGTCGCGATCTCCTCCGCGGGCGGCCATCCCGTGCCGCTCTCGTCGGCGGAGCTCCAGCTCGGGCGCGGCGAGACGATCGAGGACACCGGACGCGTGCTCTCGCGCTACGTCGACGCGATCGTGCTGCGGACCTTCGAGCAGGAGCGTCTCGAACTCCTCGCGCGCGCGGCGACGGTCCCGGTCGTGAACGCGCTCTCCGACTTCGAGCACCCCTGTCAGGCGCTCGCCGATCTCCTCACGGTCCGCGAGGCGTTCGGCGACCTCGCCGGCCGCACGCTCACGTACCTCGGCGACGGGAACAACGTCACGCACTCGCTGCTGCTCGCCGGGGCGAAGGCGGGCATGCGGGTGCGCGCGGCGACGCCGCCCGGGTTCGAGCCGATCCCGCAGGTCGTCCAGCGCGCGCGCGACATCGCCGCCACGACCGGCGGTGCGATCGAGGTCCTGAACGACCCGATCGAGGCGTGCCGCGGGGCCGACGCCCTCTACACCGACGTGTGGGCCTCGATGGGGCAGGAGGAGGAGGCCGCCGAACGCGCGCTCGTGTTCCCCGCCTACGCGCTCGACGCCGAGAAGGTCGAGGTCTCCGCCGCCACCTCGATCGTGCTCCACTGCCTGCCCGCGCACCGGGGGATGGAGATCACCGACGAGGTCATCGACGGCCCGCGCTCCCGCGTGTGGGACCAGGCGGAGAACCGGCTCCACACGCAGAAGGCGCTCCTCCTGCGGCTCCTCGCGGGGTAGCCGGGTGCCGCGCGCGAACGAGCGCGTCGAGGCGGTGCTCCTCGAGTTCGCGGACCTGCTCTCGATCCTGAGCGAGGACCCGTTCAAGCCCCGGGCGTACGAGAAGGCCGCCAACGCCGTCGGCGGCTACGCGGGCGACGTCTCGACGCTCGACCTGAAGGGCATCCTCGCGATCCCCTCGGTCGGGAAGTCGATCGGGGAGAAGATCCACGAGTACCTCACGACCGGCACGATCGCCGACCTCGATGTCCTGCGGGCGGAGGTCCCCTCCGGCGTCCGCGACCTCATGGGGATCCCCGGGCTCGGTCCGAAGAAGGCGATGCTGCTCCACCGTGAGATCGGCGTCGATTCCGTCGATGCCCTCCTGCACGCCCTCGACGCCGGGAAGCTCCACGGGCTGAAGGGGTTCGGGGCGAAGACCGAGGAGAACATCCGCGCGGGGATCGAGCGTCTCCGGGCCTCCGGCGGCCGCGTGCTCGTGAACGTCGCGCTCGAGCTCGCGGAGTCGGTGCTCGAGGCGCTCGCCGGCATCCCGGGGGTCGTCCGCTCCACGTACGCGGGGTCGCTGCGTCGGATGGCGGAGACGATCGGCGACGTCGACATCCTCGTCGCCTCCGAGGAGTCCGCTCCGATCATGGACGCCTTCGTGGGGCTCCCGGACGTCCGTCAGGTCCTCGCGCACGGCGAGACGAAGTCCTCGGTCGTCATGGAGGGCGGGCTCCAGGTCGATCTCCGCGTCGTGGCACCCGACGTCTGGGGCGCGGCGCTGCTGTACTTCACCGGCTCGAAGGCCCACAACATCCGCATCCGGGAGCTCGCGGTCCGGGCGGGCCTGAAGCTCTCCGAGTACGGGCTCTTCGTCGCCGACACCGAGGAACTCCTCGTCGCCCGCACCGAGGAGGACGTCTACGCGCGCCTCGGCCTGCCGTACATCGCGCCGGTGCTCCGCGAGGACCGCGGGGAGGTCGAGGCCGCCCTCGACGGGGCCCTGCCCGACCTCCTCGAGCTCGGCGACATCCGCGGCGACCTCCACACGCACACGGACCTCACCGACGGGACGGCGCCCCTCGTCGACATGCTCGAGGCGGCGGCGGGGAAGGGCTACGCCTACTACGCGGTCACCGACCACGCCCCCGACCTCGCGATGCAGCGGATGACCGACGCGAAGATGCGCGCCCAGCGCCGCGAGGTCGAGAAGCTGCGTTCCCGGTTCCCGAAGATGACGATCCTCCAGGGCTCCGAGCTGAACATCGGTCCCGACGGGGACGTCGACTGGGGTCCGGAGTTCCTGTCGACCCTCGACGTGTGCGTGGCCTCCGTCCACTCGCACTTCACGCAGTCCCGCGACGAGATGACCCGGCGCCTCATCCGGGCCATGGAGAACCCCCACGTGCACGTGATCGGCCACCTGACGACACGGCTCATCAACCGACGGCCGGAGGTCGACTTCGATCCCGAGGCCGTGTTCGCGGCCGCCGCCCGCACCGGCACCGCGCTCGAGATCAACGCCTTCCCCGACCGCCTCGACCTGAAGGACGAGTACGTCCTGTGGGCGCGGAAACTCGGCGCGAAGTTCGCCGTGAACACCGACTCCCACGCGACGGGACACCTCGACGTGATGCGCTACGGGGTCGCGACCGCCGCGCGCGGATGGCTCGGCCCCGACGACGTGATCAACGCGTGGCCCCTCGGCAAGCTCCGGCGCTTCCTCGGCCGCGGCGCGTGAGCGGCCGACGCCTCCCCCGCTCCTTCTACGCCCGGCCGGCGGACGAGGTCGCGCCCGACCT